>JBOHGH010000012.1:0-60784 GCA_050699975.1 Pseudonocardiaceae bacterium
ACCTCACCGAGACCGAGGCCGCACAGCGCGGGGTCGCGCCGGGGTGGCTTGCTGAGCTCACCGCGGCCCGTCGGGCGATCACCGTGCGGATCGCCGGCGAGCAGCGCTGGATAGCCATCGAGGACGCCGGCCGGGTCCGGGACGCGCTGGGCGCGGCCCTGCCGGTGGGAGTGCCGGAAGCGTTCACCGAGCCGGTTGCGGACCCGCTCGGGGATCTCTTGCTTCGTTACGCCCGCACCCGCGGGCCGTTCACCGCAGCCGCCGCCGGGGACCGCTTCGGACTCGGTGTCGCCGTGGTGGCAGCAGTATTGGATCGGATGACCGGGGCCGGCATCCTGGTCCGCGGCGAGCTACGGCCAGTTGAGGTTGGTGGTGGGGGCACCGAGTACTGCCACGCCGACGTGATGCGGCGGCTGCGACGGGCATCGTTGGCCCGCTTGCGGGCCGAGGTGGAACCCGTTGAGCAGGCCGCGCTGGGGCGGTTCCTGCCGGCCTGGCACGGCATCGAGCCCAGCGGCACCCTGCGGGACGGGTCAGGAATGGCGCGGCGGCTGCGTAGCGCGCCCACGCCGGACGACGTGCTCGGCGTCGTGGAGCAACTGGCTGGTGCACCCGTGCCGGCGAGCGCGCTCGAATCGCTGCTGCTCCCGGCCCGACTTCCCGGCTACTCCCCCGCCCTGCTCGACGAGCTCACCACGTCCGGCGAGGTGACCTGGACCGGCTGCGGGTCGCTGGCTGGCGGCGACGGGTGGATCGCGCTGGCTCCCACCGACGCGGCGGATCTCGTGCTACCGGACCTCGAGGAGCAGCTCGAGCTCACGCCAACGCACCGCGGCGTCCTGCGTGCACTGGGCTGGGAACCAACTGGCGGCCCGGCCGCCGGAGGCGCACTGTTCTTCAGGCAGCTCGCCGACCGGGCCGGCCAGCACCTGCCCGCCGAGGGTGAGCCGGTGCCCGGTGACGCTGACCTCGTCGTGGCGCTGTGGGACTTGGTGTGGGCGGGGTTGCTGACCAACGATTCGCTGGCGCCGCTGCGGGCCGTGGTGTCCGGCCGCTCGGCCACTCACCGGCGTCGTCGATCCGCGCCGCGCGGGCGATACGCACGGATGCGGGTGGGCAGGCCAACGATGCCCTCCCGTGCGGGCCCGCCGGCAGCAGCGGGCCGCTGGTCGCTGGTACCACCGCCCGAACCCGATCCGACCCGCCGGGTGCACGCCCGGGCCGAAACGTTCCTCGAGCGGCACGGGGTCCTCACCAGGGGGGCGCTCGACACCGAACGACTCGCCGGTGGCTTTGCCGGCGTCTACAAGGTGCTGCGGGCGATGGAGGACTCCGGTCGGTGCCGACGCGGGTACGTTGTCGAGGGCCTCGGGGCTGCGCAATTCGCCGTCCCGGGTGCGATCGACCGGCTGCGCGCCCTGACTCAGATCAGCGACCACGATGCCGCGGCGGTTGTGCTAGCCGCGGCCGACCCCGCGCAGCCCTACGGGGCCGCTCTGCCGTGGCCGCCCACCCTGGGTGACGTGCGGCACCGACCTGGACGCAAGGCAGGGGCACTGGCTGTTCTGGTGGACGGTGCCGCCACGCTCTACGTCGAGCGCGGGGGCCGCTCGCTGCTGTCCTTCACCGAGGACACCGGGACCCTGCGCGTCGCTGTCCGCGCCCTCGCCGACGCGGTGCGGCAGGGCTGGCTGGGTTCCCTGTCCGTCCAGCGCGCCGACGGTGAGGTGGCGCAGGGATCAGCGCTGGCCGAGCTGCTCCGGGACGCCGGGTTCCGCGCCACCCCGCGAGGATTGCGGCTCCGCGCCTGATGCAGTGGTCACTGGATTGGGCAAGCTCACACGGATTGCCCTTCACTGAGTTGCCGGGCGCAACAGCGTCCAGAGCTGGGCGACCGCCTCCTGATCGCCTGAAATCCGAACCGACTGGTCCGGCAGGCGTCCCCACGACCAGAGGTAAACCTCCGTGGGGTTCCCGCTGACCATCGCGTCCGCCGCGTGTGCATCCGCCTCCGTCACCCGCCGCGCGGTAGACCGCCCCGGCTCGAAGACCGCCAACCAGCGCCGGTCGGCGGCCGATAGAGCGACCGCCCCGTGCTGCGGCGAGGACATCCGCAGCTCGTTGAGGCGGTGACCGAACCACAGGAAAAGCAGCTCGTCGATGCCGTCCAGGGCCACCTCCGCGTCGATGGGGTCCACCGGCCCGCCGGCGGCAGCCTGGACGTCAACGCGGTGCACGGTGGTCTCGTGAGTCATCCGCCGCCGCCAGAAACCGTGCGTTCGGTCGGCGGGCCACCAGGTGTCGCACGGTTCAGCTGGGTCATGCCGGTTCAGCTCGGTGAGCAGCTCGTTGAGACCGGTCCGCACGAAACCGATCAGGTCGCCGTCGGCGGGTGACTGCTGCCACTGCTCGGGTCGATGGCCGTCCCGCACCCACAGCCGCGTGACCCGGTGCACACTGCCCACATGCCGCAGGGTCTCGCCCAGGGTCGAATCGGGACAGCCGGGTACTTCGGCCTGAGCCGCATGCGGCAGCGCGGTGGCTGCCGTGCCGAGCATCAGCTCGCCCTCGATCCCGATGACGTCGAGCATCCGGCCGTAGTCGATCAACGGTCCCGGAGCGGTCATCGGGAGGTCCTGGACGCCGCGTGCTGCGCGAAGGTCAGGAACTCGCCGGCCTGCCGGAGGAGGTCGTCGGCGTCGCGGCTGGTTACCAGCCGACGTACCCCGGCTTCGGCCGCCGATCGAGTGGCCGAAGTGGCGGCGAAGAAGGCCGACCATTCCGCAAGCTCCGGCGCGACCGTAGCGAGAAGAGCCCACGCGCTGGTCGGCTGGCTGCGGCGGCGTGGCCGGGCCCGCGCCGCCAGCACCGCGGCCGCCGCTCGCAGTGCTGCGAGGTGTGCCTGCGCATAACGCTCTACCGGACCTGCGGCGTACTCGGCATCCACCAGACCCTGCCGGGCCTGGTCGAACAGGGTCTGCACGGGCAACGGGTGGTGAGTCGGGCCGCCACGCCGCGAGAGCGGGACGAGGGGCGGGGTAGGTGGAGCGACAGTGGGCACGTCGGCCTCCTCAGTCGGGGTCGTGATGAGTGCGACACCGGGTCGACTGCGCCGTGGGGAAGCCGGCTGAGTCCGGTGGCGGCGCGCTTCCCCCGCCCCGCCACCGGACTCTTGTTCGAACATGTGTTCGACACAGGTCAAGGGTAACCCCGCAGGGCACGGTCCCGTCAAGTCCGGCTCGCAAAGAAGCCGACAGCGGGAACGCTCGCCGTGGTCTGATGGACTCGTGCAGCCCGCCGGTGCCGCCCGCTTCGCAGCAGCGCCGGCCGATACTGGAGGTCGGCGGTGACAGCAATGCGCGCCCGCGAATCGGCCCGGCTGACCGAGCTGACAGCCGAGCAGTTGCGAGTGAGGCTCGACGAGGCGCTGCGGATCTACGTCACGGCGATGCGCTACCCGCCTGGCACGGCCCGGCATCGCAGTCCGATGTGGCTGGAGCACATGTTGCGAGCCGGCTGGGTGTGCATGGCGGCCTTCGAGGTCGACGTACTGGTGGGTATCGCCTACGGCTACCGAGGAGCGCCGGGCCAGTGGTGGCACGACGAGGTACACCGTGGACTCATGTTGGTTGACCCGGTCGCGGCACAACGCAACCTCGCCGACTATTTCGAGCTCACCGAGCTTCATGTGCACCCAAGCGCGCAGGGCAGAGGCATCGGCGAGGCGCTGCTGACCGAGCTGCTATCCAGAGTGGATGCTCCGCGCGCATTGCTGTCCACTCCCGAGGGTCCGACCAGGGCCTGGCGGCTCTACCGGCGGATCGGGTTCACCGACCTGCTGCGCAACTACCATTTCACCGGGGATTCCCGGGCCTTCGCCGTACTCGGCCGCACACTTCCGCTCTAACGCGCTGAACCAGGTTGGCAGCCGTTGAGGGCACTCGCGACCGACGTTGGGGGTACTTGAAGGCCCACCAACCGAACCGGGACAGCGCCGGGGCCGAACCCGGGCACATGTCGACATGCTGCTCCCCTATCGTCGGTGCATACAGCCAGTGCACGGTCGGCTACGCAGTGCCGTCACCACGATTCCAGGAGGTTCCATGGCGCAGGTGAACGCCATTCGCGGAGCCCGGCTGCTATCCGCGGGCCAGCCGACGGAAGCGCTGCAGGGAGACCCGTTCGATGAGGACGTCCGCGGAGACGTGCACCGCGAGCTCGCGGCCTTCCTCACGGCCAAACGGGACGAGGCCACGCAGATCGACCCGCAGTTCGTCGCTGCGGTGGACTCGCTGAGCGACTTCGTGCTCGGCGGCGGCAAGCGGCTGCGCCCGACGTTCGCCTGGTGGGGCTGGCGGGGAGCGGGCGGTTGTCCGAGTGACCCGCAGGCGCGTGCGGTGCTGCGGGCGGTGAGTGCCCTGGAGCTCATCCAGGCTTGCGCGCTGGTGCACGACGACCTGATGGACGATTCCACTACCCGGCGCGGGGCACCGACGGTGCATGTCGACTTCGCCGCCCGGCACCGCGCAGCCGGGTGGTTGGGCTCGCCGGAACGGTTCGGCGCGGCCACCGCCATCCTGCTCGGCGACATCGCGCTGGCCTGGGCCGACGACATGCTGCGTGGGGCCGACCTCTGGCCTGATCAGCTGGGCCGAGCGCTGAGCGTGTGGCAGGCGATGCGCACCGAGGTACTCGCCGGGCAATACCTCGACATGCTCACCCAGGCCCGCGGGGACGAGACGCCCGAGACCGCGCTGCAGATCGACCGGTACAAGACCGCCGCCTATACCGTTGAGCGTCCGCTGCACCTGGGTGCCGCGATCGCCGGAGCGGACCCCGCGCTGGTGGACGCCTACCGCCGATTCGGCGCCGACATCGGCATCGCCTTCCAACTCCGCGACGACTTGCTCGGTATGTTCGGTGACCCCGCGGTCACCGGCAAGCCCGCCGGCGACGACCTGCGCGAGGGCAAACGAACGTTGCTGCTGGCCTGCGGTCTGCGGGCCGCCGACGGACAGGGCCATACCGCAGCCGCCAAGCTGCTGCGTGGCGCGATCGGGGACCCGCAAGTGGATGCGGACACCGTGACCGAGATCCGGGAGCTGCTGATCGAGCTGGGTGCCGTGACTGAGGTGGAGCGCCGGATCACCGAGCTGACCAGCTCCGCTCTGACCAGCCTGCGTGCCGCCGATCTGGCCGAGCCGGCGGGCGCGCGGCTGACCGTGCTGGCAGCGCAGGCGACTCGGAGAACGTTGTGAGTGGCTCTGCCCGGTGCCGAGTGCCGGAGCACGCTAGGCACTCACGACCACGTTAGGGTCCATTCGTGCGCACCGTGCCGGGATCCACCGACCATGTGGTAGTCGTCGGTGCCGGGTTGGCCGGGCTATCCGCGACGCTGCACCTGCTCGGAGCCGGGCGGCAGGTCACCCTGCTCGAGGCTCAGCCCCATCCGGGCGGTCGAGCCGGTCGGATGGATCTCGCGGGCTATCGCCTGGATACCGGCCCCACCGTGCTCACCATGCCCGAGCTGGTCGACGAGGCCTTGGCCGCGGTGGGCGACTCGGTTGCCGCACGGTTGGACCTGGTGGCCCTGCATCCCGCCTACCGGGCCCGCTTCGCGGACGGGTCGGTGATCGACGTGCACACCGACGCGGCGGCGATGGAGGCCGAGGTCCGGGCGGTGGCCGGACCGGAGGAAGCGAACGGCTATCGGCGGTTGCGGAACTGGCTGACCCGGCTCTACGAAGTTGAGATCGGCCGGTTCATCGGCGGCAACTTCGACTCCCCGCTGGACCTGGTAGCCAGCCGTGACGCGGTCCGCGAGCTGGCGACGCTGGCCGCACTGGGCGGCTTCGGCCGGCTCGGCGCCCAGGTCGGCCGGTTCGTGCACGACAAGCGGCTACAACGGATCTTCTCCTTCCAAGCGCTGTACGCCGGGGTGCCCCCACAGCGCGCCCTGGGTGCCTACGCGGTGATCGCCTACATGGACACCGTGGCCGGGGTCTGGTTTCCCCGCGGGGGCATGCGGGCGCTGCCCCAGGCGATGGCAGACGCGGCCTCCGACGCCGGTGCACAGCTCCGGTACGGCACCACGGTCACCGCCCTGGAGCACTCCGGGGACCGAGTCACAGCAGTGCGCACCGCTGACGGCGAGCGGATCGCCGCCGATGCAGTGGTGCTCACCCCAGATCTGCCGGTGGTACACAAACTGCTCGGCCGGGCACCCCGGCGGCCGGTGCCGCTGCGCTGGTCGCCCTCGGCGGTGGTGCTGCATGCTGGGGTCCGGCCGGGCATCGGGCCAGGTTGGACCGGGCTGGAGCACCACACGATCATGTTCGGCGAAGCATGGGAGAACACTTTCGACGAGATCATCTACCGCGGACGGCTGATGACCGACCCGTCGCTGCTGATCACCCGCCCCACTGCTACCGACCCAACCCTCGCACCTGCGGGACGCGAGCTGCTGTACGTGCTCGCGCCCTGCCCGAACCTGCACACCGCACCACTGGACTGGGCCACCCTCGGGTCGGCATACCGCGATGAGCTGGTCGCCACGCTGGAGGACCGGGGATTGGCTGACGTCGGCGACGCCATCGAGGTTGAGCAGCTGGTGACCCCCGCCGACTGGGCGGCCCAGGGGCTGGCGGTCGGCACACCGTTCTCGGCGGCACACACATTCGCCCAAACCGGGCCGTTCCGCCCGTCCAACCTGGTCCGCGGCCGGGTCAACGTGGTGCTCGCCGGATGTGGCACGACGCCCGGGGTGGGCGTGCCGACCGCGATCATCTCCGGCAAGCTCGCCGCGGCCCGGATCACCGCCGCCGGAGCCCACCGGCGTACCGTCGTGAGCGGCTGAAACGAGTCAGTTACCAGTAGGTCACGACAAGGCCACCACTGGTATCGCTGGCGCTGCGCTGTGGAAACATACCTTCCGCCATGACGTCGACCCCATCGTCTCCGACAGCCACCCCGCGCTACGCGCCTCTCGATCCCGGTTCTGACCCCGCCGCCAAGCGGGAAGAACCCATGCTGCTGCTGGACCGAGTGCTCCCGGACCGGCTGCTCTCGGGCACCGTGTTGCTGGGGTTGGCCGGTTCGGTGCTGCTGGCCGCCGCGGCGGTCGGAGCCGGCGGCATCCTCGTCACCGACCCGCTGATCACCGGGGGGCCGCTGTCCTGGATCCGCTACGGCCACGGTCGCGACCTGGCCACCGTTGCGCTCTACCTCGGCGTCGGGATGATCGTGTGGGCCTGGGTACGTCTGGGGCGTGACGTCCTGGCCAGCGCCGCGACCGTCCAGCACGTGCAGGTCGCCGGTGCCGTCTGGATCGCACCGATGCTGCTGTCACCGCCGCTGTTCACCAGGGACGTCTACAGCTACCTGGCGCAGGGTGCGCTCGCGCTGCGCGGGCTGGATCCCTATCAGGTCGGGCCCTCGGAGCTGCCACCGGGACCCATTGCGGACAACGTGCACTACGCCTGGCAGACCACCCCAGCACCGTATGGCCCGCTGTTCATCCTCATCGCCAAGACCATGAACTGGTTGACCGACGAGGACACCATCGCGGGCGTGATCGGCATGCGGCTGGTGCTGGTGGCCGGTGTGGGACTGCTCGTGTTCGCGCTGCCCCGGCTGGCCGACCAGCTCGGCGGCAACCGGACCATCACGCTCTGGCTGGTGGTCGCCAACCCGATGACCGTCGTGCACCTGGTCGGCGGGCCGCACAACGACCTGCTCATGATCGGCCTGCTGGCGGTGGGCACGCTGCTGGTGCTGCAGCGCCGGCACGTCGCCGGGATCGCTGTGGTCACCGTGGCGATGGCGGTGAAGGCGTCGGCCGGGATCGCGTTGCCGTTCCTGGTGTGGATCTGGGTTGCCCGCCTGCCCGGTAGCCGGGGCGCTGCATTGCTGCGGGCCGGCGCCGGCAGTCTGGCGGTGTTCGCCACGGTGTTCACCGGCGTCACGATGCTGTCCGGGGTCGGTCTCGGCTGGATCCCCGCCCTCAACGCACCCTCGCTGATCGTCAACTGGATGTCGCTGCCCACCGGCGCTGGCCAGCTCGCCCACGCCGTGACGTCGCCGTTCCATGACGTCAGCAGCGGTTCCTTCATCTTGGTCTTCCGGATCCTCGGCTCCGGGGTCTTCCTGGCCATTTTCGCCCGTCAGTGGTGGCTGGCCCGGGACGGCGGGCCCGACGCCGTGCGCCGCGCGGCGATCGCGCTGCTGTGGTCGGCCCTGCTGGCGCCGGCCACCCTGCCCTGGTACCTCACCTGGGCGCTCGTCCTCGCCGCGGCTCTGTCCTGGCGGCGAAACTCACTGGCGTTGGTGGTCGCCGGGTCCACCTGGCTGGTGCTTGCCACCTACCCCACCGGGGAGAGCGCGTTCAACTCCTGGCCGTACCAGATCGGGATGATGGCGGTCTCGCTGATCGCGGCCACCGCGCTGCTGCGTCGCGACCCGCTGCACCTGAATAGCCGCACGCAACGCACCGATCCCGCGCCGGCAGAAACCGTATGAGCCGCGAGCTCGACGCGGCAGGCATCATCGGGCCCGAGCTGCGGGCCTCGTATACCCGCTGCCGGGAACTCAACGCGGTGCACGGCCGCACCTACTTCTTAGCGACCCGGCTGCTGCCGCCTGCGGCTCGGCCAGCGATCCACGCCCTGTACGGGCTGGCCCGCTACGCCGACGAGATCGTCGACGACCTGGCCGACACCCGGCCTTGGCCACAGCGCCTCGCGGAGCTGGACACCCTGGCGCAACAACTGTACGACGGGCTCGCGCGGGGCAGTTCCGACCACCCGGTGCTGGCGGCACCGGTGCACACCGCGATTCGCTACCGGATCGACCCGCAGCACTTCGCGGATTTCATGGTCTCGATGCGGATGGATCGGCCGGTGGAACAGGGTGGAGTTGCCGGCTACCGGACCTTCGACGAGCTGGACGGTTACGTGCACGGCTCAGCGGCGGTCATCGGGCTGCAGGTGCTGCCGGTACTGGGCACCGTGGTCGCGCGGGAGCGGGCCGAGCCGCACGCCGCCGCGCTGGGCATCGCCTTCCAGATCACCAACTTCCTCCGCGACGTCGGTGAGGACCTCGATCGCGGGCGGGTCTACCTGCCCGCCGACGAGCTGGCCGCCTTCGGGGTAGACCGGGCGCTGCTGGCCTGGTGCCGCAGCACCGGACGGCCCGATCCCCGAGTGCGCCACGCACTGGCCTACCTGGTTGCCCGTACCCGGGCGATCTATCGCCGGGCGGCACCAGGGATCCCGATGCTCGCCCCGGTGTCGCGGGCCTGCGTGGCTACCGCATTCGGCTTGTACGGCGGCATCCTGGACGAGATCGAGGCGGCCGGGTACCACATTCTGTCCCGTCGGGTTGCAGTGCCACCGCACCGCCGGCTGGCGGTCGCGCTGCCAGGCCTGAGCCGAGCTCTCATGGCGCGGACGGCGCGCCCAGGCTGACGGCTTACTGCAGTAGGTGTGGGCTGCTGATCAGTGGGCGATGGAGTCGATGAGCGCGCGGGCGCCCTGGCGCAACAGATCGGCGCCGACGAAGAATCCCAAAGCGGCAGGATCCTCGGGCACGCCCCAATGGTGGGAGTCGAGCCACTGGCTTCCGTCAAGGTTGAACACCTTGCCGCGCAAGGTCAGTTTGCCGCTGGGTTCGGTGGTGGCGTAGCCCGCGATGGGTGAGTTGCAGTGGCCCTGCAGGGCGTGCAGCATGGCGCGCTCGGCGATGGCGTGCCGGGTGGTCTCCTCATCGCCCAGCTGGCCGGCTAACGTCCGGATCTCGTCGTCGCCAGCGCGGCACTGCAGCACGATGATGCCGGCGCCGATGGCCGGGCACATCGTCTCCAGCGGCAAGATCTCGGTGATCCGGTCTGCCTGGTCGACGCGGTGCAGCCCGGAAGCCGCGGCGATGATCGCGTCGAAGTGGCCCTCCTCCAGCCGCATCAGCCGCGTGTTGACATTGCCCCGTAGCGGCTTGACCTGAAGCTGCGGGTGGTGCAGATGCAGCTGGGCGGCGCGGCGCACGGAACTCGTGCCGATCAGGGCTCCGGCGGGCAGCTCGCCCAGCGGCACACCGGTACGGGAGATCACCGCGTCATGGATGTTCTCCCGACGCAGGTAAGCGGCGAACGTGAGGCCTTCCGGGGTGGGCACGTCGCCGGGGACGTCCTTGAGGCAGTGCACCGCGAGGTCGACCCCACCATCGAACAGCGTGCGGTCGATCTCGCGGACGAAGGCGCCCTTGCCGCCGAGTGCGGCCAGGTCACCCATCCACTGGTCCCCGGAGGTGGTGATCTTGACTAGTTCAGTGGTGACCGCGGGATCCTGAGCTTCGAGCGCAGCGGCGACCTGCTCGGCCTGGTGCAGGGCCATCGGGCTGGACCGGGTGCCGATCCGGATCGTGCGCGGCATAACAGAACCTTACGGACTCAGGTGCGGGCGGATCACGATAACAGTGTGAACATTCGGCGGATCGGTGAGCCGCTGCGCTAGAAGAGCAGCAGCGCCTCGCGACCGCGTCGCACGCAACCGGGAACCGACGGAGCGCAGAGTGGATACTGTGCCACCGGTGAACGTGTCGCGATCGGCTACCCAGTGATGTCGGTTGAGCAGTATTTCGCGGGATTGAACCGCAAGATCATGGGCGCCGGGGTGCTGTTCCGGGACACCGTGGGGCGGGTACTGCTGGTGGAACCGTCCTACAAGCCCGACTGGACCATCCCCGGTGGCGCGGTTGAGGCTGACGAGTCCCCATGGGCTGCTGCCGCCCGTGAGTTGTCCGAGGAGCTAGGTCTGGATCGGACGTTGGGTCAGCTGTTGGTCGTGGATTACCTGCGCCCTCAGGATTCACTCCCCGAGTGCATGGTGTTCGTCTTCGACGGTGGCATGCTCGACGAGACCGAGGTGGCGGGGATGGTCTTTCCCGACGGCGAGATCATCTCGGCGTCGTTCCACACTCTCGCCGAAGCGCGAAGCAAGGTGAAGCCGTGGCTCGCCGACCGTCTTGAGGTGGCGGTGCAGGCCGTCGAGCAGGGCGTGACAGCGCTGTGCGAACAGGGACGCCGGATCACCTGACCAGCTGTCTCAGTACCCCTCGCGATCAAGGCACCCATCGCCTACCGGCCGCGACCCCTCGTGGACGCCCCGAGCCTCTTGGTTTCTGGACACAACTCCTCAGGGGGCCGTCCGGCCAAGGGACGGCAGCCGGCGGACACTGGCCGGGTGGTGGCCGGCAAGCCGTTGACAGACCTGGCGGTGCCTGCGTCTGTCCTGATGGCAGCCCGCGGCCGGCGGGTGCGGCCGGTCTGGGAGAACGAGCCGGGCGGGGTCACCTTCGAGGTAGGCGCCGGCCCGGAGCGCTGCTTCGTAAAGTGGACGCCCATGACCAGCGGGATCGACCTGACCGACGAGGTTACCCGGCTGAGCTGGGCGGTGGCGCCTGAAGCTTCTGGCGAACTCGTAGGCTTCGCTTACGGCGTAGCGCTCAAGCCGGACACACAGTGGTGGTCGGGTACGACAGAACCACTGCCAGACGAGCTGACGGCCGAGTGGAACGGACGCACGTTCGCCATCATCGACCTGGCTGTACGAGCGGATCACCGTAAGCGAGGTATCGGACGAGCGCTGCTGGATGCGCTACTCGCCAGCCGGCAAGAACGGCGCGCCACACTCACCGTGCAGCCAGTCGCAACCGATACCAAGGAATTCTACGCGTACCTTGGATGGCAATGGGTAGGTACCACGAAGGCTCCGGCCGGAGCAGTGGCACCTTTCTTTGACCTGTATCTGCTACCACTTCATGCCAAGGCGTAGGACGTTAAAACGATCGTCGAGCGTACGGACGGCAGCGATATGCTGCCACGGCTGCATACTAGCGCGGACCTTTCCCAATTTCTCGACCAGCCGGGCCGAACTGTTGCTCGCCACGATCTCCCCGGCATCGCCGAGCAGTCGCGCCGCCTCGTCAACCTCATTGGACTGCATGTGGGCTATCCCCAGGTCCACGGTAGCAAACGCCACATTCCGGGCATACGATCGGTCAAGGGTCTTGAGCGACTGCTCAGCGTAGCAAGCTGCGCGTCGGGGCTCATGCAGTTCTAGGTGACACCCACAGCGCGTCGAGTAATGTTGCCCTTCGTCATAGAAGTACACGTATCCTGGCTGTTGATCACCAGCCATCGTGAGCGCTGTTCCAGCAGCATCAAGCGCGGCCAAGCACAATTCTGATTGTCCGTCGGCAGCGTAGGCCCGCGCGGCTACGTCAGCCGCATACGCACTCAACGCCAAGTCATCAGTGCGCTTTGCCCACTCACCAGCTGCAACGGCATGGTCAATGCCAATGCGCGGCTTATGCTGCCAAGTTGCTAAATGGCTCATGTTACACAGTACGAAGGCACCCAGCTCGACGTTCTGCGCCTCATGGGCCAAGGTACGGGCGTCTTCGTAGTAATACCTCGCGCTATCGAAATCATTGAGGTCGAAGGAAAGCCAGCCGGCGTGGCGCGATGCGTTGCTTAGCACGGACAGCATCCGTGGCCGAAGCGACGCCGGACATTCGCGCATCAGTACCCGGGCCAGATTGCGCTGGGCAAGTACGGTATCAAGTGCGGCTTGCGGGCCGAGCGCATCATCCTGCCGTTGGCAGCGCCACAGCACGGTTTCAATGTGCTCAATCGTTGCCGTGTCAATCCGACTTGGCTTGCCCAAGCGCGGAAGGTGCTTGCCGGTCTGTCTGCGATTTACTCCATAGCGCAGGCAACGAACCACCGGTGGCACCGATCCCCGAACCGCGCTGTGCCCCTTGCAGGGTGGACTCGCCCCGGTCCTGGGCGCCATCCATGCGGTAATGAGACCAGCACAGGAGCGGAGTTGCAAACGTGGGGCATGGAGATAACCGGACAGGCTCGGACATGGACGGTCTTTCGTCACGGTGTTCTCCGGACTTCAGATCTCGCAACGGCTGCGCGATGACTGGCCCCTACCCAAAACAGGTTCAACCTGAAGACATTGACAATGGGCAAGCCACATGCGCCGGTTCAGTAGTACACCGCACGTTGTCAGTCAAAGGCAGCGGCGGGGTGTCGGCGACCGTGGTGGTTACGGCGCAGCATGGACAGGTATGGGTGTCGATAGTTCCACCGTTCACCTGGGAAGCCATCATGGAGCCCGTGAAGGTTGATGAGCTGATACGGACACTTGGGCTGGCTCGGGAGGATGCAAAGCGGATGGTGAACAGCAAACGTATGTATCGTCGCGACAAGCAAAAACCAGTCGGCAGCGTCACGCTGTTACCTGGAAACAAAGCACTAGACGCCAAGCATGCCTAGCCGTGATCCGCGAGGACCGCGAACTACTGGCTGAGCTGGCACGGTTGAATGGGGATATGGCGTCGTTGGCTTTGCGCATCATGGAGGGCAGTGCCGGTGCTGATGAGCAGAAGCGCTATGCACAGCGTCTGATTACCGCTGGTGAACGATTGCGGCGACGAGCCGATGATATGAATCGCGCGGTCATAGATGGAGAGATTATTTCCGACAAAACGATTGGGCTCCCTGCGCATACCGTGGAAACTGACCGGAGACCGTGAGTGCAAGGCGCCCGACATCGGCCTGGCATCGTGGCATCGGCCAAGCGGTGACCTACTCCGGTCCGGAATCCTTTGCCTGACGTTGCTGCCACTCATCCAACTCCGAGCGCCACCTGCCACGCTGACGGTCGTAGTGCACCGGCCCCTGTCGGATTGCCGAGAGGTCGAGCGCGACCAGCGCCTGGTACGCCTCGATAGGCAGATCGGCCTCCTGCACCACCTGCAGCCGGGTCACAGCGTCCTGCAGTATTAGTACCCGCTCGGACGACGCCATCGTCTGTTTGGTGCCGACCGCCCGACCGACCAAACGCTTGAGGCCCTGGGCGACGTCCTGAGCGGCGGCGGAGCCGAGTCCGCTGAGGAAGGCGTGCAACGGCAGCGCGGCCAGCACCAGCCAGTGCAGTTGTTCAAGGCCACGGCGAGTGGGGACCATACGGGTGCGCGCGGCAACGTCGAGATTGCGAAAAGCCTCGACGATCGCCTGTTCCCCCTCCGTTGAGACCTCGGCAGTGACGAAAACCTCCGCCGTAAGCGAATCGGAGTTACTCATCAACGTTCAGCATCCAGATCCGCGCGGTCTTGTCGTGGCTGGCAGTGGCCAACCGGCGCCCGTCCGGGCTGAATGCCACTCCCTTCACCGCGCCAGTGTGCGTGACCGTGGCAAGTTGCTGCCCGCTGGTGGCGTCCCAGATCCGTGCAGTCATGTCGGCGCTGGCAGTGGCCAAACGGCGCCCGTCCGGGCTGAACGCCACCCCCCACACCCAGCCGTTGTGGGTGACCGTGGCAAGTTGCTGCCCGCTGGTGGCATCCCAGACCCGCGCGGTCCCGTCTCTGCTGGCAGTCGCCAACCGGTGACCATCCGGGCTGAAAGCCACTCCATCTGCCTCGTTAAGCCAGCTCTTGTGGGTTACGTTCAGTAACTCCATCCCGCTGGTCGCATCCCAGACCCGTACGGTGCCGTCGGCGTTGGCGGTCGCGAGCCGGCGTCCGTCCGGGCTAAACCCCACCGCGTTGACCCTCTTACGGTGCCACAGGGTCTTCACGGCGGGATTACGGGAGGTGCGGGACGGGGCGGGTGGTGGTGCTAGCGGATCTCAGCGGTGTCGCTGCCATGTTCGGTGTGAGTACCGGGTCTTGGGACGGGCTGGGCTGCAGTGCTGCTCACGAGCAAGCGTATGCCAGGCAGTCGGCGACGCAAGCCGCGATGGGACGGCCCGTGTCGACGACCAGCTTGGGGCCGGTGATCGGATGCGCCGCAGTTTTCAGGTCCCGGTACAGCGCTGCGTCGCGGTTGCCGGCAGGGTGGTTGCGGTCATCAGCGATGCGCGCCAAGGCGAGCTGATCGTCGCAGGTGCACTCGATGACCCGCAACGGCTGGCCAAGGTCCGCCGCCATCTGGCGAAGGGTGGCGATCTGGTTGGCGCGGGTATAGGTGCAGCCGTCGAGGATCACGACCGAGGCATGGCCGTGGCGCAGCAGCCACTCAGTGGTGCGGTACATGACATCGACGCAGAAGTCGTCGGTCAGCGGTGTAGTCCACATAAGACGGTGGGAACAGCCCAGCGCGGATGCGGTCCTTGTCCAGCACGACCGCATGAAGCCGGGGCGCGAGGGCACCCGCCAGGGTGCTCGTGCCGACTCCGGGCAAGCCGGCCATGGCGACGATCACGAGGACCCGAACTCGTCCAGCCGGTAAACACGTTTGGCGTTGCCCGCGCCCACCATCTGGGCGACGCGCACTGCGTCGGCACCCGACCACTCCCCCGCTTCCACCCACTCGCTGAGGACGCTGGCCATGGCGCGCCGCCACAGCACCGCGCCGAGAAAGTGCAACTCAGCGGGCCCCCAGGCATCGGAGGAGAACAGCACCTTGCCGAACGGGGCCACTTCCAGCGACTCCGCGACGATGGCACGGCAACGTGCCCCGGTGTAGTTCACCGCCAGCCCGACGTCGAAGTACACGTGGGGGAACACGTGGGCCAGATAACCGGCGGTGCGGTGATAGGGGTAGCAGTGCAGCAACATCATCGGCACCTGGCGGTTCTGCACCCGGCGCAGGAACTCGGTCATCAGCGAGGGATCGCAGCGGTGCAGGGTCAGGTCAGGGTCCCCGTAGCCGACGTGAAACTGCAGCGGCAGGCCGCGGTCAATACCTGCCCAGAGCAGGTGGCGCAGCAGCACCGGGTCGGTCAGGCGCAGCTCGCCGCTGCCTCGTCGCCGCAGCCACTGCCCGGCGGCGCGGCGCACCTCGCCGGCGCTGGGTGGCTCAGGATCGAAGTCGAGACCGTACCGGTAGGCGATGACGGACTTGAGGCCCACCGCGTGCCTGGCCCGGGTGTCCAGTGTCGAGGTGAACCGATCGGCGAATCCGGCCGCGTCCACACCACTAGCCGCCACCTCCTCCGCGACCGACTCCAGGCGGACGATTTCCGCTGCGGACGCGCCGGAGGCAGTCGCCATCTCTGCGGGGCCAAGGGTCTCCTCAGCGCGGTAGCCGGTCTCAACCAGGAACCATTCGATGCCACTTGCGGCGAGCAGCCGCCGGGTCACCTCCTTCGCACCGAGCTCTCGGCGGCGGACGAGGTACGCGTCGGCATCCACGTGCGGGGGGAGATCGAGCACCGGGGCGCACCAGCGGCGGACCGCGAAGCCCAATTGCGAATCCAGGTGGGTTGTCCCCGCAGGTGGTGGCCATGGGGACTCGG
This sequence comes from Pseudonocardiaceae bacterium, assembly GCA_050699975.1. GTDB lineage: Bacteria > Actinomycetota > Actinomycetes > Mycobacteriales > Pseudonocardiaceae. Next base: position 16,305 of record JBOHGH010000012.1, read on the forward strand.
TGAGGCCGGCCGCGAACCCAGCACCGTCGACCTCACCCGTCGCGGCACCGTGGACGTGGTGGTCCACCAGGGGCACAGCCTCAAGAGCCGAGCGCAGTGCATCAGCAGTCATCGACGACACCGCAGCAGTGCTTGCCGCGCCACGCTTCCCGGCCTTCCCTGACAGCCACCCCGGCGATGATCAGCGCAACGATCGGATCTGCCCACGACCAGCCGAACAAGCTGTTGAGTAACAGCCCGACCAGCAACACCCCGGACAAGTAGGTGCACAGCAATGTCTGCCGGGAATCGGCCACCGCGCTGGCGGACCCGAGCTCCCGGCCGGCACGGCGCTGGGCGTAGGACAGCAACGGCATGATCACCAACGACACCGCGGCCAGCGCGATGCCCACCGTCGAGTGGCTAGCGTCCTCCGCACCGGTCAGTGAGCGCACCGACTCGACCGTCACGTAGCCGGCCAGCGCGAAGAACGACAGCGAAATAGCCTTCAGTGCGGTGCGCTCCCGGGCCTCGGGATCCCGTCCGGAGAACTGCCACGCCACCGCGCTGGCCGAGGCCACCTCGATCACCGAGTCCAAACCGAAGCCGATCAGCGCGGTGGAGGAGGCCACCATACCGGCTGAGATCGCGACGATGGCCTCGATCACGTTGTAGCTGATCGTGGCAGCGACCAGCAACCGCACCCGCCGGGACAGCATCGTGCGCCGACCGACATCCGGCCCGGCGGTCACCGGGTACTCACCTCCGCGGTGGGCCGGTCATCGATGCATGTCTGGGCTTGGTCGACGGCCAACACGACCTTCACCAGCTCGCTCAGCGCGCGAGCCAGATGAGTATCGGCCAGGGCGTAGTGGACCAGCCGACCTTGGTAGGTAGCCACCACCAGGCCGCAGCCGCGCAGGCAGGCCAGGTGGTTGGACACATTCGAGCGGGTCAACCCGAGCTGCTCGGCCAGCTGGCCGGGATAGCTCGCGCCATCCAGCAACGCCACCAGAATCCGGCATCTGGTGGGATCGGCCAGCGCGCGACCCAGCCGAGCCAGCGCGGCCTCCCGCGTCTCACACGTCAGCACCACTCAAATAGTACAGTCGTCGCTGACGTTTTACTAAGTCAGTCCGCGTGGATGATCGTGCCCACGTGCTCTCCCTGCAGCGCCTTCGTGATGTTGCCCGGTGTGAGCCCGTTGACGATCTGGATCTCCTTCCGGTGCTTGGCGTGCGCCATGAGCTCGAGCACCAGTGCATCGATAGGGAGCACGGTGAGGTTCATCGCCAGCAGTTCGGCGGCCCCCACCCGCGGGATGAGCTCTGGGGGGCTCCCCTCGGCTGTCGCCGGGTCGCTGGTGAACACGCCATCGACGTCCTTGACATAGATCGTCCTGGCGGCGCCGTAGGCATCGGCCAGCAGGAAGGCGCCGGTATCCGTGCGGTGCGGCGGGATCTTGCCCACCTCGGGCGGGAGCTCGTACAGCTCATAAGGCGGGTAGCCGTTGGACACCGCGGCCCGGCTGGCGCTCAGGTGCACGGCGAGCTGGTGCGCGATCGCCGCATGCGGTAGGTAGGAGACGCCCTGCTCGGCGAGCAACGCCGCGATGAGGTGCCCGTTCTGCTCGGCCTCGGTGGAGGTCAGCGCGGCCAGAACGCCGGTCGGCAGACCGAGATCGAGCCCGACGCCGAGTACGTGGCGGCCCCGGATGCCCGGGCCGGTGAGGATCAGCATCCGATGCTCCGGCAGCGCTGCACGCAGCTCCTCGACGACCGGCAGCACCGCATCGCGGCCTTTATCCATGATCGAGCGCCCGCCGATCACGACAACGTTCAGCCACGGCAGCAGCGGGATCACCGGGCGGTCGATGGGTCGGATGAGTTCGCGGTCGAGCAGGGTCTGGCGCATCAGCGGGGACGGCACGTCCTTGGCCGCGAAGGAGGGTTCGGAAGGCGAGAGAGTGTCGGTCATGAGGTTCTCCTCGGATGCGTGTCGGAGGGGTCGGGCGGCGTTCAGGCCGCGGAGATGATCGTGCCGACGTGCTCGCCGGCGAGCGCACGCCTGACCAGTCCCGGCCGAAGGCCGTTGATGACCTGGACCGACTTCACGTGCCGGGCACGGCGCATGAGCTCCAAGACCGGGCGCTCGATGATGAGATCCGGCAGGTCCCGGGCGATCAGCTCATCGACACTGATCTCCGGGATCAGCTCGGCACTCGGGTCGGTCTTCGGATTGGCGGTGTAGAGCCCGTCCTCGTCCTTTACGAAGATCATGTTGCGACAACCGTAGACTTCCGCGACGAGATAACACCCGGCATCCGTGCGGTACGGCGGAATCACACCCTCGCTGGGGACACGCTGCCACATGTCGAACGGCGGCATCCCCGAGAAGATCGCGGCGCCGCACTCGGCGAGATACAGCGGAATCGCGCCGAACGCCGAGCCGCCCACCACCGGCACACCGTGGCGGGCCATCAGGTACCCCAGCATCTGAGCGTTCTGATCGGCGACCGCGGCTCCGACATCAGTCAGCACACCGGTGGGCAGGCCGAGCTCAGCCGCCAGGGAGTACACGTGTCGAGCCCGGGTGCCGGCACCGGTGCCGATCAGGATCTGATGGCTTCGTTTGACCGCCGCCAACTCCTCGACCAGCGGATAGACTGCCGCCCTGCCGCGGTCGATCAAGCTCTGCCCGCCGATTTTGATCACGCTCACCTCGGGCAAAATGGCGTAATCGGACGCCATATCACTTGCCTGCATGAGTTCCGTGTCGTTCAGCGACCGACTCATCAGCAATGATTCCAAGGTGGCACTACTCGCAGCCATGTAATCCTCCTCGCTACCGGCCCTGGGTCCTGAGAGGACTGAACTACCGACCTTAGACTGGACGACGCGCACGGTGGGAGTCAGCTGAAAGAGCGTTACTCCGAACGTGCGGAAGCCGCCTTACAGATTCGCCGCGCGGGCGTGCGCTACGCCGCGTGGCAATCCCGCGCAGCGGCACCACTGTCACGACTGTGATCTGCGTCACGGTCGTGCTGAACCCGTTTGCGCGTGGACGGCGAGACCCTGTGCGGACTGCCTCACGAGCCGGCCGATCCCCCAACGCCACAGCCATCCGGTGCCGGGCAGCTTCGGCGTGAAGGCGGTGTGCCAGTGGATCCTGGTCACGCCCCCGGCCGATTCGAGGTCGACGTCCGCGCGATAGTCGCGGACCGGGAGCCCCGTCAAATGCCGGTAGCTGAACCGTCTATTGGGAACCAAACCGACAATCTGGTCTCGGCCGGTCACCCGTCCTTTGCGAAAGATCCTGATCGCAACAAGCCCCTCCGGCTCTCCCTCACCGGCCCGCTCCAACTGGAACGAATCGATCGGTGACCACGTCGGCCAGGTCGCGCCGTCCCGCAGCAGCGCGTACACGGTGGCGGCGTCGGCGGATGTGTGGACCTGGACATCGACATGTTGCCTGCGAACCACTCGGTAGATGTACCATCGCCGCCGCGCTGGGCACCAGCCACCGGATACTCATCTATCACTTCGGTTCGAAGGAAAACCTGCTTATCGAGGTCGTGCGCACGATGGAACAACGCCGGTGTGAGGTGTCGCCGAACATGAGTTCTCCCCGCTGCATCTCCGCCGGATATCGCTCGGCGCTCGCCGTGACAATGTGAATCGCTATTCGGCTCCAAATGGCGCCCGACGGCGGCCCTCAACCACTATTCGGCTCCGAATGGCGACCGGCGAAGGGGCGGCTAGAAGATTGCGAAGGTCGCCCTGCGTACCGCGTCGTCGCCCATCTGGACGCATCGGTCGTACTCGGCGCGGCGGATGGCGAGAATGCACCGGGTGAGCAGCTCGCCCAGGCCGTCGACGAGCACCTCGTCGGCCTCCAGCCGGGTGAGCGCGATTGCCTGGGTGGCCGGCAGTGCGGTGATCCCGCAGCGGCGGGACTGCTCCGATGTCATCAGCGCCGGGTCGTGCCTGGCCGGTTCGGGCAGGTCCAGGCCACGGCTCAGGCCGTCCAGCCCGGCCAGGATGAGTCCGCCCAAGGCCAGATAGGGGTTGCTGCTGGCGTCGCAGGCCTTGAGCTCGGCATTCGTGCTCTCCTCCTCCCGACCACGGAACGGGGACGCGACGCGCAGCGCAGCCTCCCGGTTGTCGTAGCCCCACGACACCGTGGACCCAGCCCACGCGCTGGGCCGGAGCCGGTCGTAGGACAGGTATGACGGGCAGGTGAGCGCGACGAGCGCGGGCAGGTGGTCCAACACCCCGGCCAGGAATGCGCGGCCGAGGGTAGACACTGCGAACGGGTCGGCCGGGTCGTGCATCAGGTTCGTCGTGCCGTCGGTATTCCACAGGCTGAAGTGCACGTGGGCGCCGCTGCCGATCGCGTCCGGGAACGGCCGGGGCGCGAACGAGGCGAGCAGACCGTGCCGCACCTCGGCGACCCCACGAACGGTGTCGCGCAACCGGAGCTGATTGTCGGCAGCCGCCAGCGCGTCGTCGTAGCGGATCGAGATCTCCTGCTGTCCCGGCCCGTACTCGTTGATGACCTGCTCGACGACCAGCCCCTGCTCGACCAGCGCGTCGGCGATGTCGTTCATCACCGTCGCCGCACGGTCGAGGCCCGCCGAGGAGTAGACCGGGCCGTTTCCCCACGGCACCGGGCCCTCGGCGGTGTTCTCGGCCAGGTAGAACTCGTTCTCGAACGACGCCCGCAGCCGGATCCCGGCCTCGGCTGCTCGGGTGATCGTCCGTCGCAGGAACGCCCGCGGGCAGCAACCCCAGTCCTGGCCCGCGTGGTCGACCTGGTCGGCGAGCACGCTGCCCACACCGTCGAGCCACGGCAGCCGCACGTACGTGCTGGGGTCTCCGACGATGCGCACCTCGCCCACCGGCTCCATATCGGTGACCGGCACCAGTTCGTCGAGCAGGTTGACGGCGTTCTGCGCCCGGGTCAGCCCCAGCCCGGCCTGCACGGTCCCGGCCAGGCGCGCGGCGTGCACCTGCTTGCCGCGGATAACACCGCTTGGATCGCAGTACAGAAACCTCAGCAGCCGCACCTGGTCGTGGGCCACCCGCCGCAGCAACGTGGCCTCATCGTGGGGGCGGGGATCGCGATCCGTGCCCGGAGGAAGATGGCGTGATGCCAACGGAAGGGGAGAGCCCATGAGGAGAAACATCGCACGACGTGTCCCGCGATGGGCGCTGTGGGTGTGCGCGTCACTCGGCGCGGCAGTCGCCGCCAACGAAGTCCGAGGTAGGCGGGTTCCGTTCCTGCGGGGGTCGTTCCTGCGCTTGCTGATGGGCGTTCGGCGGCTGCGCAGCGACTGGCAGGTGGGTGAAGGACGTGAGGAGGCAGCCGCCGCCTACGTCGTGGCGCACGCCCGGCGAGGTGACGTCGCCGACGTCATCCGGGTGATCGATGAGTTCTGCTACCGGCACAGCTTCATGATGAATGTGGGAGACGAGAAGGGTGAGCTCCTCGACGCCGCGATCCGGCGCGGGCAGCCCCGGCGCATCCTCGAGCTCGGTACCTACTGCGGTTACAGCGCGCTGCGAATGGTCCGGGTCATGCCGAGCGACGCCCGGCTCTACTCCATCGAGCTCAATCCGACGAACGCCCAGATCGCCCGCCGGATCTGGGATCACGCAGGTGTCGGCGACCGCGTGACGGTCATCGTCGGCCATCTCGGCGACGGTGGGTCGACGCTGAACCGGCTGCGTGCCGAGCACGGCTTCGCCGACGGCGGACTGGACTTCGTGTTCGTAGACCACGACAAATCCGCCTACCTGGCCGATCTGCAACGCATCGTGAGCCAGCGCTGGCTGCATCCCGGATCCGTCGTGGTGGCCGACAATGTGAAGTTCCCGGGCGCGCCGGATTATCGGGCATACCTCAGGGAGCTGGAAGGCACGAGCTGGCGCACGACGGAGCACCGGACGCACGTGGAATACCAGTCGTGGATCAAGGACCTGGTGCTCGAATCCGAGTATCTAGGCGGCTGACGTCGCGGTGGACGGCGGCAGTTCGACGAGACCCGTTGCGCCATGGACGGTGATGCGCTGCCCGGTGGTGATGTGCAGGGTCGCGTCGGGAACCCCGACCACCGCGGGGATGCCATACTCGCGGGCCACGACGGCGCCGTGTGAGTTCGCCCCGCCCATCTCCATCACCAGTCCGCCCGCCGTGAGGAACAGCGGCGTCCACCCGGGATCGGTGGACGGCGCGACGAGGATCTCCCCCGGCTCCAGGTGAGCTCCTACCGGGTCGAGCACCACCCGCGCCGTTGCGGTCACGGTCCCAGCGGAGGCAGGTGTGCCGGTCAGTTGGCCCTCGACCCGCTCCTGGCCGGGCGTGGCGAGCGCCTCGGGCTGGGTGCCGTCGGACAGCATGACCCGCGGCACCTGCCTGCGCCGCAGCTCCCGCGCATAGTCGTCTTGGCGCGCGGCGACGACAGCGCGGAAGTCCGCACCCCCAAGCGCGGCCCGGACCTGGACGAGATCGAGGAAGAACACGTCCTCGGGCTCGGCGAGCAGCCCGCGGTCGGCGAGCTCGGCACCGACGGTGGCCAGCTGCTCCCGGACGTGTGCCAGGACGCGCACCGCGTAGTCCTTGTGCGTCTCGCGCATGCCGACCAGCTCTCGCACCCGCCCGAGCGCGATGCGCACCACAGCGGCCTGCAGCCGGCCTCGCCGCCGAACCCTGCCGACCACCCGCGTCGCGGCCGCTTCGGCGGCGCGAGCACCCCGGGCGAACTGCACATCCGGGGCAAGGTCCGGATCCTCCAGCCTCAGGTAGTTGGTCAGGACACCCAGGACGTGGGTCGGGTCGTCGGACCACCGCGCCATGCCCACGTCGATCTCGGCGACAGCCCGGTGACCGTGCCGGCCAAGAAACTCCTCGAGCCCGTCTTGCAGCAGTGGCGGCAGGTCGCGGCCGGCGAAGCGGTGCGCCAGATCCGTCGGGGTGGATCCCCGCAGGGCGGCGGCCGCCGCCGCATCGGCACGGATCCGGGTCGCGAGCGCCCACAGTTCAAGATCCATCTCGGTGGTGACGTTGTGCGGCAGGCCGCGCAGCACCTCGTCCCACTCGCCGGGCTCGACGTTGTCGCGGGCGAGTTTGCCGGCCAGCGCCAGTGCGAGGAACCCGGCGCCGGCCACCGGCGTAACCGTCGGCATGATCGGGATGACCGCGGTGTTGAGCAGGCGCTGCGCGTGGTCCAACCGCTCCGCGCTGGTCACGCCGACCGGCACGGTGAGCTGCGATCGCAGCCGCCGGCCAACCTCGTCGACGCGCCGTCGAGCCGCGGCGGGCGAGACCAGCGCTTGACCTATCTGCAGCGGGATCCGGAAGCGCGCGGCCACGGCGAGTAGCCGCCGGCTGAACGGCCACCATGACGTGGTTTGCTCCGCGAGCCGGGGGTCGTCGCACAGCCGCCGGAGCACGACCGCCGACCGGGCCTCCATCACGTCGAGGATCCGGGGCACCAGCACTCGACCGACCCGGCTGCGCAGCACTGGTGTGACGTCGACGAACGCCCGCTGGCCGGCTTCCGCGAACACTGCCGGGCCGGCGACCGGGTCGGGGACCGCAGAGCCGAATACCAGCTCCGACATGCAGGACCCGATCGGCCGGAACGCCGCGATGCCCATCGGGGTGATAGGGCGGGTAAGTCCCTGCGCGAGGCTTACGCAGAGGTAGACGCGCAGCTGTTCATCCGGCGGGGCCGGCAACGGGTACAGCGTGGTGATCGGCCGGGCCTGGGTCAGCCACAGCTCCCCTGCACCGTCCACCGCCCATTCGATGTCCTGCGGCGCACCGTAATGCGCCTTGACGCGCTGCCCCAACGCGGTGAGCCCACGGATCTGTGCGTCGCTCAGGCATAGTTGATCTGCGTCCGCGGGCCGCGCGACCTGCTCGGTGCCACCACCGGGCAGCGAACGGACGGCAACCCGCTTGTCGCCCAGCCTGCGTTCCAGGACTGCGCCGGTGGCGTCGACGACTAAGTGGTCGGGGTTGACCGCGCCGGACACCACCGCTTCACCCAGCCCGGGGCTGGCATCGATGACCGTGTGCCCGCGGTGGCCGGTCACCGGGTCGGCGGTGAAGAGCACTCCGGCGACCTGGGACTCGATCATCCGCTGGACGACCACCGCAAGCCGCACGGTGGTGTGGTCGATGCCGTTGGTCGTCCGGTAACTGACTGCCCGGTCGGTCCACAGCGACGCCCAGCATCGGCGTACCGCGTCGAGCACGGCGTCCGTACCGACGATGTTGAGGAAGGTGTCCTGCTGGCCGGCGAAACTCGCCCAGGGTAGGTCCTCCGCGGTCGCCGAGGACCGCACCGCGACCGGCACGTCGTCGCCAAGGGCACGGTAGGCGCGATTGACCGACTCTGCGACGGCGGCAGGTACCGGCGACGCGAGGATCGCGCTACGGGCGCGCTCGCCCGCCTCCTGCGCCCCAGGGTCGAAAGCATCCGCAGCGACCTGCTGGTAGGCCGCCGTGGTGATGCAGAACCCGGGTGGCACCGGGAACCCCGCGCCGATGAGCTCACCGAGATTCGCCGCCTTGCCCCCCACGACGGGCAGCAACTGCGCACCGAGGCAGCCAAGATCGAGGACGAGTTCCTGGTCGACCGAACCAGGTCGCTGGGCTGTGGTCATATCCAACGTTAACTCTGCAACCGAAGAAACTCAACAGATGATGAAAAACTTCTCAGGTGATCAGGTGTACTCGACGGCGAGTTGATCGACGGTGGTCCCGTCAACCAGCCGGTCCAACGTTGCGATCATCGTGTTGCAGTCACGAGCCGGGTGGTTGGTCGGGCAGTTCAGCGCGTGGGTCAGGAACTTCTGCGCTCCTTGCGCCTTCGCGATCATCGTGTCCAGTTCGGCAATCTGCTGACGTACGGTCTGGCGCCACTGCGGACCGGGGGCATCGAGGATCGCGGCCGCGGTGTCCAACGGCAGCCCCAGGTCATGGGCGATCTTCAAGAACGCCAGGCGTCGTAGCTCCTCGGGTCCGTACATCCGTCGCCCCGCCTGCCGCGTCGGCGGGGACACCAGCCCACGTTCGTCGTAATAGCGCAGTGCCGAGGCGTTCAGCCCGAGCCGATCCGCGGCCTGGCCGATCGGGATGAGGTCCATGCGGCCATTTGACTTCAAGCCAACGTGAACCTGCAAGGTGGGGAGATGACCGACACCGTCAACCATCACGCGGACCATCCGGGCTTCGCCGGGGTGACCGGGCTGTTGGCCGGGCTCACCATGATCCTTGGGCGGGGCGCCGTCGCCCGCCTCACCGCCGACCTGGCTGCCGTGTCGGATGCAGACCGTGTTGTCGACGTCGGCTGCGGCCCGGGCGCCGCTGTCAGAGAAGCCGCCCGCCGCGGGGCGCGCGTGACCGGCGTGGATCCGGCACCCGTGATGCTCCGGCTCGCGAGGACCTTGACTCGCAACCGACCCGCCATCACCTGGGCCGACGGCACGGCGGAAGACCTGCCGCTGCCGGACGGGTCGGCGACGGTGCTGTGGTCGGTGGCGACCGTTCACCACTGGACGGACGTCACCGCGGGACTCGCCGAGGCAAAGCGGGTGCTTGCCCCTGGAGGACGGTTCGTCGCGATCGAGCGCCGCGTGCGTCCCGGCGCCACCGGGCTCGCCAGCCATGGGTGGACGGACCAACAGGCCGAGTCCTTTGCGGCGCAGTGCCGGGCGGCCGGCTTCGCCGACGTGCGCATCGAGCAGCACCTGTCCGGCCGGCGTGCCGTCCGTGTGGTCAGGTCAGTCCGACCCTGAGCGAGTACCACCGCCGTGCGTATTCAGCAGGCTCAGCGGGGTTATCGGGCACCGTTTTACCCCGCTGAGCCTGCTGAATGCGGCAACCACTCAGCGGTCTTGGAGGGGGAGGCGGATCTGGAAGCGGGTGTCGCCGGGGTGGGATTGCAGTGACAGGTCGCCGTGGTGGCGGTTGACCACGACCCGCCAGCTGACGTCGAGCCCGAGGCCGGTGCCCTGGCCGACCCGCTTGGTGGTGAAGAACGGTTCGAAGATGCGCTTGGCGGCCTCGGGTGGGACGCCGTCACCGGTGTCACCGATCTCGACCAGGGCGAACTCGCCGTCGCGGGCGGTGCGCACGGTGAGGGTGCCCTCCCCGTGCATCGCGTCGGCGGCGTTGTCGATGAGGTTGGTCCATACCTGATTGAGCTCGGCCGGGTAGGCCGGGACGGCGGGTAGCTCGCGGTCGTAGTCCTTGACGATGCGGACGCCGTCGCCGAGCTTGCGGGCGAGCATGACCAGGGTGGCGTCCAGGCCCTCGTGCAGGTCGATGTTCTGGTGGGGTGCACGATCCAGCTGGGAATACTGCTTGGCGGCGGCCACCAGAGCGGTGATCCGAGCGGTGGCGTCCCCGATCTCCCGGATCAGGTTCTCAGTGTCCACGGTGTAGGCAAGCCAGCGCAGCGCACCCTCGAGTGATTCGGCTGGTGCGGTGTCCGCCACCTGCTCCAGGTCGGACACTCGCAGCCCGCCCGCGACGAATACCGGCGCCAGCTCCCAACTCTGGGTCACGCCGTGGTCGTCGAGCCAGTCGGCCAGTTCGTCTTCGAGGTCACCGGTCTGCAGCGCAGTCAGCGCCGGCGCGCTGCGCCCAATCTCGACGAAACGCTCTTGCAGGACGGTCAGGGTGCGCAAGGCATCCCGGTCCAGCCGGCCCTCGGCGAGCATCGCCAACTTGTGCCGCATCCCGCCGAGCCGCTCGCGTAACGTGTCGGAGGCCCGGGCCGCCGCGGCGGCGGGATTGTTCAGTTCGTGGGTCAAGCCGGCGGACAGCTTGCCCAGGGCCAGCAGCCGTTCGCGTTGGCCGACCAGAACGTTGGCGTTGGAGATTCCGACGAACATGCCCTGCAGCAGGTGTACCGCCATCGGGTACCACCGGCGGAACATCTCGTTGAACTCGCGGCTGGGCAAGGCGAGGAAGCGGCAGTCGCTCAACGCCCGCACCGACGCCGAATAGTTCTGGTCTACTTGGTCGCCGAGGTAGAACTGGGTGGCTCCGAAGTAGACCCCGCGCTGGTCGGTACGGAGGATCTCGACCTGATCGCCGGCGACCAGCCGGGTCATCTGCAGCGCTCCCGACAGCATCACGTAGAAGTAGCGGGCCTGCTCCCCCTCGGTGTTGACGATCTCACCGTCGCCGACCTCGACCGTCTCGCCGTGCTCGCGGATCCAGTCCAGTTGGCTGTCGGTCAGGTCGGTGAACAGGAACAGCTCGCGTAGCTCGGAGCGAGACAGCCGCGGTGCAGTGCTGGTCACTGGTCCTCCAGGTAGCGATGCACCAATGTGACGGCCATGGCACCCTCGCCGACGGCGGAGGCGACCCGCTTGACTGACTCGGCTCGCACGTCGCCGGCCACGAACACCCCGGGCAGGCTGCATTCGAGGTAGTAGGGGTCGCGGTCCAGCGGCCATCCTGCTGGGCGGCGCCCGTCGACCAAAAGATCTGGACCGGTCTGGATGAACCCGCGGGCCTCGCGGGCCACGACCCCGTCAAGCCAGTCGGTCCGCGGTGCCGCGCCGATGAACACGAAAATATGGCCGCTGGACACGGTGTCGGTGGCGCCGGAACGGGTGTGCCGCAGGGTGAGCTTCTCGAGGTGCTCGTCGCCGTGCGCTGCGGCGACCTCGGTGCAGGTCCGCACCGTGACGTTGCCCAGCGCAGCGAGCTGCTGGATCAGGTAGTGCGACATGGACCGCTGCAGCGACTCCCCGCGTACCAGCAGGGTCACCTGGCGGGCGTGGCGGGAGAAGAACACCGCGGCCTGCCCGGCGGAGTTGGCGCCACCCACCACATAGACGTCCTGGCCGGCGCAGGCCGCAGCCTCCGTCGTCGCCGAGCCGTAGTACACCCCGCGACCGGTGAGCTCGGCGACGCCGGGTGCCTCCAGCGCGCGGTACGCGACGCCGGTGGCCAGCACCACGGCATGCGCGGCGATCTCGCTGCCGTCACCGAACTGCACCACCCGCGCCGAGCCGCGCGCCTCCAGCCTGATCACCTCCCGAGCTGAGAGCGCCTCCGCGCCGAACTTCTGGGCTTGGCGTCGCGCCCGGTCGGTCAGCTGTGCGCCCGACACCCCGTCGGGGAAACCCAGGTAGTTCTCGATCCGGGAGCTCTGCCCCGCCTGCCCGCCGCTGGCCTGGCGCTCCACCAGAACGGTGCGAAGACCCTCAGAGGCGCCGTAGACCGCGGCACCCAGACCTGCGGGACCCGCACCGACCACGATCAGGTCGTAGAACTCGGCGGCCGGTTGGGTGGACAGCCCGACCGCGGCGGCGATCTCGGCGTCGCTGGGCTGCCGCAGGGAACGCCCGTCAGCGGTGATCACGACGGGGATGTCCTCGACGGTCATACTTGCGGCGTCAAGCAGCCGTTGGCCCTCGGGATCGTCCACGCTGTACCAGCGATACGGCACTGCGTTGCGGGCCAGGAAGTCCCTGGCCTGGTAGGACGGCGCCGACCAGCGGTGCCCGATCACCTTGGTCTGCTCGACGCCGGTCTCCCCGATCGCCCGCCACATCTCCACCAGCGCGTCGACCACCGGGTAGAGCTTCTCCTCCGGCGGGTCCCACGGTTTGAGCAGGTAGTGGTCGACGTCGACGACGTTGATCGCCTGGATGGCCGCGTCGGTGTCGGCGTAGGCGGTCAGCAGCGCCCGCCGGGCGCGCGGGAACAGGTCCATCGCCTGCTCCAGGAACTCCACACCGTTGAGCTGGGGCATCCGGTAGTCGGCCAGGATCGCTGCAACCGGCTCACCCCGGCGCTTGATCTCTCTGAGCGCGTCGAGGGCATCCAGCGCCGAATCGGCCCGCACCACACGGTAGTTCTCGCCGTATCGGCGCCGCAGGTCCCGCGCCACCGCCCGGGAGACGCCGGGGTCGTCATCCACGGTCAACAGGACGGGCTTGGCCATATCCCTCACTCCTGCGCGAGCACGGCAGCAGCCTGCTGGCGGGCGGGGTGATAGTTCATCGCATCCATGACGATAGTGCCGGCGAACGGCTCGGCGGTTGCGCCGATGTGTTATCCCAGCCAGGTGACCTGGAGCAGGTCTACCCTGCGCACGTCGTCCAAGATCAGGTACGCGGCGAGACCCTCATATGCTCGGCCGAACGTCAGCGTTCGCACCGGGCCATCCGGGTTCTGGTCGTTCACCGGGTCACCGCTCCACGGATTGACCTCCAGCAAAGTGTGGAGCTCGGCGAAGAATGGCAGCGCTTCGGCGGGAAGCGTGTCGATCTGCTGCTGAACCTGCTCGTCAGTGTCGACGCGGTACACTTACATGCTGGCCTTGACCCGGGTGACTTCCAGCGGCTCATCGGCAGCAATCTCCTCGCCGGTCAGTGCCTCGGCCGCGCGGCGCACCACCCGCCGGTAACCCTCAGGGTCGCTCTGGAGCACCGCAACTCGCCGCCAGTGCTCCAGCATCGTGAACAGCCCCGTCAGGTCCATGCTCTCGCGGCACTCGGCCAGCGCCGCCTCGTACGCCGCATCGAACGTGGCCCGTTCCACGGGCAACAGAGCAGCCCGGATAACCCTCGGCGAGGCACCCGGCCGCAAGGGGTGCCCGCGCGATGGCTGCTCGTTGTAGGCGTAGGTGGCGGTCACGTGAACACCTTAGCCGCCCGGGCCGATACGAACACGCATCCGCGGACCCGCAGGTGGGGTGGTCGCAGCCTTTGGCTCCTGCGGTTGCGCACTCAGACCGGGCGGACACCGCGGGTGAGGAGGCGGGCCACGTAGGTGGCCAGCTCTGCGGCGGTCCACGGGTAGTGCTCCAGCACCAGCATGCGGGCGCAGGATTCGGCGACCGAGGCGATCAATTCAGCGACCACGGGCGCCTTGCGGTCGATGTCGTCAACCTCGGCCACCACCATGGAGTGGCGCACCAGCTCGCGTAGCTGACCCACCAGCATGTCTCGGGCCCGTCGAACCCGCGCTGCCACCACAGAACCGGAACTCCAGCCGGAGGCGAACACCACCCGCCATGAGTTCGGCGCCTGACCCGCCCCGGCGAGAAAGGCCGTGAGACCCGCGGCCAGCACGGCCTCTAGGTTGTCGGAGACCAGATTGGCCGGTAACGCTTCGGTGATGGCGTCCAGCAGGCGACGCTCCTCGCGGTCCAGCAGCGCGAGCAGCAGCTCATCCTTGTTCGGGTAGCACTCGTACACCACCGGCTTCGTCACACCAGCCGCATCGGCCACCGCCTGCATGGACGTGCCCCGATAACCCCGCTCGACGTACACCTCCAACGCCGCGTCGAGGATCAGCGGGCGCCGACGTTCGGGGCCGAGATGCGCGGCCCGAGCGCGGCCGGACCGGCCCGTCCCGCCGGCGGCCAGCGGCACCACCTTCCGATTCACCACTTGACAAACCTACCAGAACGTAGGAAGTTCCTACTGGGGAGTAGGAAGCGCCCTCAGGGAGGTGGAAGGTGGTAGCCAAGGGGGTAACTGATCCCGCCGATCTGGCGAAGTTCCGCGAGGTGCAGCAGTTGGCCTATGCCGCGGCGCAGTCGGTCGCGGGAACGCTGGAACCGGGCGTGACCGAGAAGCAGGCGGCCCGCCGGATCCGCGAGTACCTGGTCGAGCGTGGCGTGCAGGACTGGTTCCACACGCCGTTCGCGTGGTTCGGTGACCGCACCGCGTTCCGCGGTTTCCGGGTGCCGCTGCAGTTCTTCCCGACCAACCGGCGGCTGGCCGACGGCATGCCCTTCATCCTCGACTGCGCGCCGGTGCGCGACGGCTACATGGCCGACATCGGTTACGCCGGCTGCTTGGGCACCAACCGGATCTACGAGCAGCTGATGGACGACCTGTCGGAGTACCGGACCCTGATCGTCGAGAGGGTGTGCGAAGGCGTACCACTCAAGCAGATCTACTGCGACGTCGATGCGCTGATCGCCCGGCAGGGATATGACAACCGGCACCGCGTCTACCCCGGGCGGGTCATCGGGCACCAGGTCGGCAAGGTGCGCTCGAGGCTGCCGAAGTTCATCGCGGCCGGCTTCGGCATTCGCTCGCTGCAGACCCTGGTCGGTGACCTGATCGTGGAGCGGATGCATCACCGCTCGCCACTGTGGGCCGATGGCGACATCTCCAACCATCCGGCAACTCCCGGTTTGTGGGCCGTCGAGCCGCACATCGGTTTCCGCGACGTCGGGGTGAAGTTCGAGGAGATCCTCGTGGTGACCGAGACCGGTAGCGCCTGCTGGCTGGACGACGACCTGCCGCACGTGCGCCGCTGGCAGCAGGCATCGGCCGCGTGATGACCAGCGAGGTGACCGCCACCGACGGCGTGCGGCTTCGGGTGTACGAGTCCGGGCAGGTCAGTGGTCCGGCGGTGATCTGCGTGCACGGATACCCCGACGACCACAGCGTGTGGGCCGGCGTCGCGACCGAGCTGGCGCAGCGGTACCACGTGGTGAGCTACGACGTCCGGGGTGCCGGCGAGTCCGGGAAACCCCGCAACCGCGAGGCATACCGGCTCGACCAGCTCGCGCGGGACCTGGCCACGGTGGTCGACGCGGTCAGCCCGCACCGTCCGGTGCATCTGCTGGCCCACGATTGGGGAGCGGTCCAGTCCTGGCATGCCGTGACCGGCGAGTGGCTGGGTGGCCGGGTCGCCTCCTTCACGTCGATCTCCGGGCCGTGCTTGGACCATGCGGGCCACTGGTTCCGGGCGCGGCTGCGCCGGCCGACGCCGCGAGCGCTGCGCGAACTGATCATCCAGATGGTGTCGAGCTGGTACATCGGGCTCTTCCAGCTACCTCTGCTACCGGAGCTGGGCTGGCGCACCGGGTTCGCGCAGCGCGCGCTCGCGCTCTTGGAACCCACCAGCACCCCCGCTGTGTCGGACGCGGTGAACGGGCTACAGATGTACCGGGCAAACATGCTGCCCCGCCTAGGGCTACCCGGTTCCCGGACGACCGACGTCCCGGTGCAAATCCTCGCGCCGAAGCGGGATCCGTTCGTCTCGGTGGCACTCCAGACCGATATCGGGCAGTGGGTATCCGACCTCGCGGTTCGGGTACTGCCCGGTGGGCACTGGCTGCCGCGTACCGACCCGGAGACCGTGGCGCGTTGTGCCAGTGAGCTGATCGAGCACGCCGAGGGCAGGCCGGAAGTGCGCGCGCTGCGTCGCGCTCGGGTGCGGGTGTCCCCCAAGACCCGGCGGTTCGAGAACAGCCTCGTGGTGATCACCGGCGCAGGCAGCGGCATCGGTCGAGCCTGCGCTCTCGAGTTCGCTGAGTACGGCGCCGAGGTGGTGGTCACCGACATCGACCAGCAGGCGGCCGAGCGCACCGCTGTGCTGGCCCGGACGCTGGGCCCGGGCGCGCACGCGTACCCAGTGGACGTCTCCGACGGCGGCGCGATGGAGAAGTTCGCCACCGTGCTGCGCGAAGAGCACGGCATCCCGGACATTGTGATCAACAACGCCGGCATCGGCATGGCTGGGCCGTTCCTCGACACCACGGTGGCGGACTGGGAACGGATCATCGACGTCAACCTGTGGGGCGTCATCCACGGTTGCCGGGTCCTGGGCGGGATGCTGGTAGAAGGCGGTGCGGGCGGCACCATCGTCAACATCGCATCTGCCGCGGCGTACCTGCCGTCCCGGGCGCTCCCGGCGTACACCACGACCAAGGCCGCGGTCCTGGCGCTGAGCCAGTGCCTGCGCGGGGAACTGGCCGAGCATGGCGTCGGTGTCGTGGCGATCTGCCCCGGCTTCGTGCACACCAACATCACCAGCACGACCCGGTTCGTCGGCCTGGACGCCACCGAAGAGCGCACCATCCAGCAGCGCGTGACCGCGCTGTACCGCCGCCGCAACTTCGCCCCGGAGCGGGCGGCGAGAGAGATCCTGCGGGCAGTCGAGCGTAATGCCGCGATCGCCCCGATCACCCCCGAAGCCAAGATCGGCCTGCTGGCTTCCCGGCTGACTCCTGGGTTACTCCGGTCACTGGCTCGACTCGACCCCCCTCGTTAGCACCCGGCAGCCCGGAAGGGGATTCGCCATGATCCGCCAGGACAGCAATGCTCCCGAGCCGGAAAACCTCGTGCTCCAGCCGCGAAACGTCACCTTCGACTGGGCCACACTGCCCACGCACTGGGTGCCCAACGAGCCATTGGTCACGCACACCATCAACGTGCTGCACCTGCTGCTGCCCGCGGGCGAGACGTGGTTCGTCGACGTGTTCACCCAGGCTCTCCCGTTGATCAAGGATGACAAGCTGCGCGACGAGGTGCTCGGCTTCATCGGCCAGGAGACCCTGCACGCCCGCTCCCATCAGGGCGTGCTCGATCACTGGAAGGCCAAGGGCATCGACACCGATCCCTACGTCCAGCAGGTCGGGTGGATGTTCCAGAAGGTGCTCGGCGATCGTGACCTGCCGGCCAAGCGACGGCAGGAGTGGCTGATCGAGCGGCTGGCGATCATCGCGGCGATCGAGCACATCACCGCCATGCTCGGGAACTGGGCACTCAACGCCACCGCGCTCGACACCGCGGACGCTGACCCCACCATGATGGATCTGCTGCGCTGGCACGGCGCCGAGGAGGTCGAGCATCGCGCGGTGGCCTTCGATCTGTTCACCCACGTCGATGGCCGGTACCTGCGGCGAGTGCGCGCCATGGCGATCACGGCGCCGATCATGCTGTGGCTGTGGGTGCGCGGCGTGGTTTTCCTGATGCGCATCGACCCCGAGCTGGGCGGCCGGGTCAAGCCGCGCTGGCGGCACTACTTCCGCGCCAGCCGCCGGCGCCTGCTGCCGTCAGCCCGTCAGCTGATCTGGCAGTCGCTGAATTACGTCCGGCCCTCCTACCATCCGTCGCAGGAGTTCTCCACCAGCCAGGCCGTGGCCTACCTCGCCACATCACCTGCGGCCACCGCTGCGGCGGTCTGACATGGACACGCTGTGACATGGACACCTACCTGAGCCCCCCGCCCGATTTGAGGGGTCGCCAGCGTCCCGACCGGCTGTTCAGAGCGCTCGGTGCCCTCGTCACCGGCTACGAGTCGCTCACCAGCAGCTCCTACCGGCGGCGCCCCGCGACCCAGCACGTCGATCGCGACCTGAACCTCGTAGTGGACGAGGTCCGCCTCGAGGCACCGGCTGTGCGCAGCTTCCGGCTGGTCGCCGCCGGGGGTGCGGAGTTGCCAGCGTGGCAACCGGGCTGCCACCTCGATGTGCTGCTGCCCTCCGGGCGCCGTCGCCAGTACTCGCTGTGCGGCGACCCGGCCGACCGCGACTCCTACCGGATCGCGGTGCGACGGATCGCCAACGGCTCCGGCGGTTCGCGAGAGCTGCACGACTCGGTGCGCACCGGCAGGACACTGACCGTCCGCGGTCCGCGCAACGCCTTCCCGTATGTAGCCGCGGCCGGTTACCTGTTCATCGCGGGCGGAATCGGCATCACGCCGATCCTGCCGATGGTCAAGCAGGCCGCAGCCGATGGTGTGCAGTGGCAGCTTGTGTACACCGGGCGTTCGCGGGAGTCGATGCCCTTCCTCGATGAGCTCGCCGCGCTGGACCCGTCCCGAATACGGATTCGACCGTACGATCAGTACGGTTTTCCCTCCTCGGGCGCCGGATTGCTGATGTACGCGCCGGCCGGGGCCACCGTGTACTGCTGCGCCCCTGCGCCCCTGATCGCCGGCGTCCGCCGGGATCTCCCGGCCAGCGCAGCGGAAACGCTGCACTTCGAGCGGTTCTCCGCACCGCCGATCCTTGACGGCAAGCCCTTCGAGGTCGCACTGAAGCGCAGCGACCGCGTGCTCACCGTGCCGGCCGATCGATCCGCGCTCGACGTCATCCGGGAGGCGGTGCCCGACATTGCCTACTCCTGCCAGCAAGGCTTCTGCGGAACCTGCCGGACCCGGGTGATCTCCGGGGATATCGACCACCGGGACGGCGTGCTGACCGACCGGGAGCGCACCGACACCATGACGATCTGCGTGTCCCGAGGCCGCGGCGGCCGGATCGCCCTCGACCTCTAGCCCAGGTTCCGGGGCTAGAGGTCGACCGAGACGAGTTCCTCGCCGTCGATCGTGACCACATCCACGGAACTGACCTGCTTCGGATCGACCGACGCAGAGCCGTCCAAAGAGGTGCCCTCCCGGGTGTCCTTGCCGGACGCCAGCCAGCTGCCGGCGAGCACGGCATTACCTTCCCGTGACACCACGAGCAGCCGGCACAGTTTGCCGGCCGGGACACCGCGGACTTCGGCGTGCACCCGCACCCACCCGGTGAGCGGCGTCACGCTGACGGCCATGCTGACGCCGCTCACCGGGTTGGTGGCCTCGCCGTTGCGGGTGCCCGGAGGCGTCTGCACGATGCTGCTCTGCGGACCCTGGCTGCTCTGCGGACCCTGCGCCTCGCCGCCCGGAGCTGTCTGCCTGCCGAGCAGGACGCCACCGCCGAGCCCGGCCAGCGCGATCACCACCGCTCCGGCGGCAGCCGGGAACCGGGCCCGGTGCGGCTGCCCTCCCTGTTCCGTGCGCACCTGGCGCAACGTGCGCTGGAGCAGCAGCTCGCCGCCATCGGGCGGACCATCGAGGAACGCCTCCGGCGGAACCGAGTCCAGCATGCCCCGCAGCTCGGTCAGCTCGGCGACCTCGCGCCGGCAGTCGGCGCAGTCAGCGAGATGCGCGTCCACCGCGCTGGCCTCGTCCGGGGCCAGCCCGCCCAGGGCGTAGGCACCGAGCGACTCGCGGTCGTGCTCCACCGCACTCATCTGCCCACCTCCGCCGCGGATCCGGACATGTTGACTCGCAGGGCGCGTAGTGCGTAGTAGGAACGGGATTTCACGGTACCTAGAGGTACCCCGAGCGCCTCCGCGGTCTCACCAACGGTCTGACCGTGGTAGTACAGCTGCACCACCACGTCCCGGTGCTCCTGGGACAGCCGCTCCATCGCGTCCAGCACGACCATCGAGTTCACCACCTCGTCCGCGTGATCGCGCTGCGCAGGCACCGGCTGGTCCTGCTCGCCCACCTCGGCCGCGCGGGCCGCCTTGGCCCGGTACCGGTCGGTGACGATGTTGCGGGCCACGGTCAGCAGCCAACCGCGGACCGAGCCCCGCCCGCTTGTCAGGGCGTCGGCGTGCTTCCAGGCGCGGAGCAGGGTTTCCTGCACGACGTCCTCGGCGGCCGCCCGGTCGTTGGTGAGCCGGGTGGCGTAGGCCAGCAAGCCCTTGCCGTGCTCGGCGTACAACGACCTGACCAGATCCTCGCCGTGAGCCTGCTGTCTGCGACGCCGCCACCGGCCTGAGATGGTCACACAGGTCCTCACCTGGTCGGGCATCCGATCGAGGCCAGCAACCACGCTGCCCCGAGCGCACCATAACGGTCGGCCCGGACAGTACTCGAACGCCGATGACCGCGCGGCACCGCCGCCGGGCGAGGGGATCTGATGATCCCCTCCGGCGGCTCTGAAGTTCTCTCAGTACCCGCCGCTGCCGCCGTAACCGTACTCCGGCGCATTGTTCGACGGCGCATTGTTCGACGGCGCATTGTTCGACGGCGCATTGTTCGACGGGGCATTGTTCAATGGCGCGCTCCTGGCCACGGCCTGCGCCTTCTTGCCCTGCGGGGTGGCCGCGAACCAGGTCTTGCCGACACCCTGGCCCAGGGCCTCGCCCGGCGCAGTGTCCTTGGCGTAGGTGTACAGCGGCCACCCGTTCAGGGTCAGCTGCTTCGTGCCGTCTTGGCGGGTGACCGCACCGACGAGGGCCATGTCGACGCCCTGCAACTGCACGCTGGTCGGGTCACCGAGCGCGGGCGGCCATGTCATGGCGCACGCATCGTTGCAGTTGGACGCTGACGGCTTGGCCTTGTCCTTGTCGAAGCGGTACAACGTGAGCCCGTTCTGGTCGGTGACGACGTCGCCGAGGTTGCCGACCTGCGCGACCGCGAGCTTCACGCCGCCGGCTGGACTCACGTCCTGATTGGCGCTCTGCGGCTGGCTCGCTGGCGCGGTACCGCTGCCGTAATCGCCGCCACTGCAGGCAGAGAGAGCCATCAAGCCGGCGGCGGCGCTGGCGACGAGGAGGGTGGTAGTGCGAGTGCGAGTGCGAGTGCGAGTGCGGGTGATCATCGGGCGTCTCCTGGTGTTGGGGGCCCCGTCATGGTTCGCGGGGCCGTTCGACACCCTCCACACGGACGCATCCACCAAGCGGTTCAGCGCGATCTCGAGTTTTTTGGGTGGCTCACGGCGTGCGAACGATCCTGGCCTGCGCCGCCTCCGGCGAGCGGGAGTAAGTCGCGATGCCGGCGGACTCCCGCAGGTCACGCCAAGTTACCGAACGGTGACCAGGTCTACGACGAAGACCAGGGTCTCGCCGGGCTTGATCGCGCCGCCCGCGCCACGGTCGCCGTATGCCAGGTGCGGCGGGATGGTGAGCCGGCGCCGACCGCCGACCCGCATTCCGACTATCCCATCGTCCCAACCCTTGATCACCCGACCGGTGCCGAGCCGGAACTCCAGCGGAGACCCCCGGTCCCAGGACGCATCGAACTGCTTTCCGGTGGCGTGCGAGACACCGACGTAGTGGGCCCTGATCTGGGAGCCGACGATGGCCTCGGCGCCGTCGCCGATCTGCTGATCCTCGATCACCAACTCGGTCGGCACCGGACCGTCAGGCACGGTTACATCGGGGCGGGTCAGCTCGCTCACGTCGTTTCCTCCTCGTCACCCGCCGCCGTCGACGGGATCACCATCCTGGCAGCCTTCCGGTGCGCCGCAACCCGGGGCTTGAGCGGCCCGCTCAGCGAACTGGCATGGTTGGGACGTGCCGGGCCATGCTCATCGTCTCCGAGCCTCTGATCATCTCTGCATCGCGGTGGCCGGCGCAGGGTATACCGCAATCGGTGACTACCTCCGCCAGGTGTTACCCGAAGCCGGGGTGGAGCTAGTCGCTCCGCACTCGCTGCTCGAGAACGACCGCGACGCGACCGTGCTCGTCCCGGTCATGAGCAGAATCAGCGGGGCCGTGATGGACCGGATCGCGGGCCTTCGACTCATCCAGCAGTGGGGGGCGGGCTTGGAGGGTGTCGATATCGACGCGGCCACCGCGCGAGGTATCGCCGTCGCCAACGTCGCCACTACCGGAACGGGCAATGCCGAGTCGGTCGCCGAGTGGTGCGTGATGGCCGCCATCGCCGCCAGCCGGCGGCTACCCCAGCTCGAGCGGGTGATCCGAGACGGCAGCCGGTGGGGCGGTCCGATCGGGCGGGCGATGTGGGGCAAGACCGCCGGTGTGGTCGGGCTGGGAGGCGTCGGACAAGCGCTGGTGCAGCGGCTGATGCCGTTCGGCATGGACGTGCTCGCCGCTACTCGCCGCCCTGATCCACAGACCGCCACCCGTCTGGGCCTGGCCTGGTTGGGCGGCCTCGCGGAACTACCAGTGTTGCTCGCCCGTAGCGACTACCTCTTCTTGTGCCTGCCGTTGAACGAGCAGACCCATGGGCTTATCGACGCCCACGCCCTGGCGCTGCTCCCCGACCAAGCCTGCGTGATCAACGCGGGCCGGGGCGGGCTGCTCGATCACGAGGCGCTCCTGGATGCTCTGGCCGGCGGCCGCCTGGTCGGCGCGGGACTCGACGTATTCGACCGGGAACCACTCGATCCCCGCGCACCTTTGCTCACCCGCGCCGACATCGTCGCCACACCCCACATCGCCGGCGTCACCGATGCCGCCTACCACGGTGTCGCCACCCGAGTGGCGGACAACATTCGGCGCCTGCTTGCCGGCGAAACTCTCCACGATTGCGTGAATCCTCCGGATACCGGCAGCTAGATCAGGTGCGCCCAGCTCTGGCGTGGTCAGCCGAGCGGGGTGCCAGCGCCGCCAGCGGCGCCGTTGAGGCCGCCGCCCACCGCGCTGAGGTCCACAAGGTTGCCACCGACGCCGCCGGTGCCGCTGCCGCCGGCGCCGCCGACACCGCCCTTGCCGCCACCACCGGCGGTGAACAGGGACAGGACAGTACGTGCAGGGAGCAGCTCCACGTGTTGGCCGTCGAACTCAGCAAAGCTCAGTGCGTCAGAC
The DNA here is from genome assembly GCA_050699975.1 of Pseudonocardiaceae bacterium. Classification (GTDB taxonomy): domain Bacteria; phylum Actinomycetota; class Actinomycetes; order Mycobacteriales; family Pseudonocardiaceae. The sequence goes on from JBOHGH010000012.1 coordinate 39,398, forward strand.
ATCCCGATCCTCCTCGCCGTGGCCCCCAGCGGGCCGGGAACAGAGCACCTCATCGACTGCATCGCCAATTCGGCTATCCCCACCATGGTCAGAAGAAGGTCGCATGAAAACATGCATACGCCCCTAAACTTCGCACGCCACTACCTAGCTGCGAAGCCGATCTCGGCTACGTGGTGAGCGGCGAGCAGTCACGCAGATTCCAGAAACCGGGTACCTACCGGCGCGCGTTGTGCAGGTCAGGCTGAGGGTCGAACCGATCCGCTGCTGTCCCTGGTGAGCACCCTTGCCGGGCACGCGGGCAGGTAGCGGAACCGGAGCCCGCGCGGCAGAGAACACCGGGTCTGCCGCGCCTCACCGCGGCCGGCGCCACGGGTGGTGACTACCTAGTTCTGGACAATCTGGCTACCCGGCGTCAACCTTCGCCACAGACCGTGATCAGTGGCCGGGGTTAGCTGCCGAACAGTGCTGGGATCTTGACCAGCAGCTGGTACAGGCCGTACAGGAACGGTACGGCCACCCACGCCCAGACCAGCGCGGTGAGCACCGCGCGGGCGTTCGAAGCAGATCCGGTCGGTCGGGTGCTCATGCTGCCAACGCCTTACCCGCCACCAGCTCGGATGCCGGCTCGTGGAACCTCGGTGTGACGGGGCGGATGAGCTCGTTGCAGACGAACCCGACGATCAGCAATCCGATCATGATCGAGAAGGACAGCGTGTAGCGGCCCGGGCCGGTCACCCCGGCCGCAATCCGGGCGTCGGCGATCGCGTTGACGATCACCGGGCCGAGCACGCCTGCCGTCGACCATGCCGTGAGCAACCGACCGTGGATCGCGCCGACCTGGTAGGTGCCGAACAGGTCGCGCAGATAGGCGGGCACGGTAGCGAATCCCGCACCGTAGAAGGACAGGATCAGCATGCAGCAGACCAAGAACACCACCTTGTTGGCGTTCGTGGTGAGCGTCACGGCCAAGTAGAGCAGCGCGCCGACGCCCAGGTACATGCGGTAGATGTTCCTGCGGCCGATCAGGTCGGATGTGGACGACCAAACGAAACGGCCGAGCATGTTGGCCAGAGACAAGATCGCGACGAAACCCGCTGCGGCGGCGGCAAGTCCGGCGCCGTTGGGGAAGAAGTCGGAGTAGATCGGCGCTGCGCGCTCCAGGATGCCGATACCGGCCGTCACGTTGAAGCACAACACCACCCACAGCAGCCAGAACTGCGGCGTTTTGATCGCATTGCGGGCCGAGACGTTGCCCTCGCTGATCAACGAGCCGGCTGGCTGCGGCGTGGGCTCCCACCCCGCCGGTTTCCAGTCGTCGGCCGGTACCCGGATGAGTAGCCACCCCACCGACATGAACACCGCATATCCGACGCCGTGGATCAGGAACGTCATGGCGATCCCGCGCGGGTCGGGGTTCGCACCGGTGGCTCCGAAAGTGGTCAGCATCGAGGTCGACCATGGCGACGCGATCAGCGCTCCGCCACCGAATCCCATGATCGCGATACCGGTGGCCAAGCCCGGGCGATCGGGGAACCATTTGATCAGCGTGGACACCGGGGAGATGTAGCCGATGCCCAACCCGATCCCGCCGACGAAGCCGTACCCGAGGACGACCAGCCAATACTGCCCGATGGCCACCCCGAGGGCGGAGATGAGGAACCCGCTGCAGAAGCAGCACATCGAGACGAACATGGCCCAGCGGGGACCCTTGCTGTCGACCTTGGTGCCGAAAAGGGCCGCCGACAGGCCCAGCATCACGATGCCGAGGGTGAACGGCAGCGCGCTGGCGACGCCCGAGATGCCCAGCGACGTCTCCAGGGGCTTCTTGAACACGCTCCAGGCGTAGGCCTGGCCGATCGCCAGATGGATCGATAGGGCAGCCGGCGGGATCAGCCAACGGCTCCATCCGGGTGGGGCGACGATTCGCGAACGATCGAGGTATCTAACAGCCACTGGCGGCGCTCCTCTGTAGGTTAACGCTGTAGACGCTACTGATAGGAAGTAGCCAGGCGGCGAGCTGATACGTCAATGACCGTAGTGCGCGACGTCGGGGGAAACGGATGAATAGCGCAGAAGGGGCGACGTCCGCCGGTGCGGGGATGCGCCGGGTGGCGTTCGCAAGCTGTGTGGGAACCACCATCGAGTTCTACGATTTCTTCATCTACGGCACGGCCGCCGCGCTGGTGTTCCCGAAAGTCTTCTTCCCAGCCCTGGGTTCGACCGCCGGCACAGTGGCCTCGTTTGCCACCTTCGCGGTTGCGTTCATCGCCCGACCGGTCGGTGCGGTGGTCTTCGGGCACTACGGGGACCGGATCGGCCGCAAACGAACACTCATCTCGACGCTGCTGCTGATGGGCGTTGCGACCGTGCTGATCGGGCTGCTCCCTGGCGCAGCCACGATTGGGGTAGCGGCCCCCATCCTGCTTGTCGTGCTGCGGTTCGCGCAGGGCCTCGCAGTGGGCGGGGAATGGGCCGGCGCGACGCTGCTGACCGCGGAATACGCACCGCCGGGACAGCGGGGGCGGTATGCGATGTTCCCGCAACTCGGCCCGGCCATTGCTATCGCGCTGGCCAGCGCAACGTTCCTGGTCACCGGCCTCACCCTCGGAAACACTGACCAATCTTTCCTCGACTACGGGTGGCGAATCCCGTTCCTGATCAGCATCGTGCTGGTCGGAGCCGGCCTGTATGTCCGGCTGAAAATCGAGGAGACGCCGGTGTTCCAGGCCGACCAGCGGCAGCAGCCGACGACGCACACCCCGTTGCGGGAGGCGTTCACCAGGGCGCCGCAGGAGATCCTGCTCGCGGCCGGGTCCCTCACGATCATGTTCGCCCTGTTCTACACCGGCACGACCTACCTCACCAGCTACGGCACCAGCCCCACCGGAGCTGCGCTCAGCCGCAATGTTGTGCTGTCCCTCGGGATCGTTGCCGGAGCTGCGATGGCGCTGGGTGTCATCGTGTCGGCGATCTACTCCGACCGGCTCGGCCGGCGCACTGTGATCATGTTGGCCTGCGGCGGCGCGGTGGTGTGGTCGCTGGTGCTGTTCCCACTGATCGACACGCATTCCCCGGTGGCCTTCGCCGTCGCACTGATCATCACGATTGGGCTCCAGGGTCTGGGCTACGGCGCGGCCGGAGCGTTCCTGCCCGAGACATTCCCCACCCGGTACCGCTACACCGGGGCCGGCGCGAGCTACAACCTGGCCGGGATCATGGGCGGCGCGATCCCACCGCTGGTGTCCGCGCCGCTGGCGGCCACGTTCGGCAGCTTCTCCATCGGCGTTCTGCTCTGCGGGCTGGCCCTGCTCAGCCTGTTGTGCACCGCAGCTCTCGCCGAGACCAAGGACCGCGACTTGCGGGAGCCGCAGCCGCGCGTCGCCATCCCCCGTTGATCCCCCACCAGGTGAGCGCCGGGCAGTTCCGAATCAGGCGGAGGTCGGCGGCCTCCCCGTGATGCCCAGCAGGCGATCGAGCAGGGGGGCGCTCTCCGGTACGGGCACGGCCGCAGGGAACACCCCGATCGCGCGCCACTCCTCAGCGTGCGGGCTGATCTCGTCCCATATCCCTTGCACGAGATCGTCGGGCAGGCGCGGTTCGACTCCGATCACCAGCGCGAGATCGTGGGCACGCAGGCCGCGGAAGCCGTTGATCTGCCAGAAGTACTCCCGCGCGGTGAAGTCGCCGAAGGAGCAGTGCACGATCCGGGCTAGATCATCCAGCTCGGCCGTCGCCGCGCACGCCGTGTCCACGATCGCCGCGAAGCTGGCCTTGGGATCACGACCGAGCAGGTCCCCGTCGAACTTGTCGCGGCCGGCCTCGTCCATCGTCGCGCCGGCCAAAATGTCGGGCACCCAGGCGTCGTCGTAGGCGTGGTAGTTGACGATCTCGCGCAGGGTCGGGGTGTGGTCCACCCTCTGCATGGCGAAGTCGGCCGGCATCGTCATGGTCCACTGGTCGTCCTTGATCTGCTGGATGACGTCGTTGAGTGTCCGGTCCGCCAACACGAACACCTCTGGTTCACGCATGCGATCTCCTTCGATCAGGTCCGGTCCACTGCCGGACGACTCTGCAGCGGTCGTGCGGTCATCGTGGCGGCTGGCACCGACATTCCTGGCAGGGTCCGCTGACACCCCGGTGTGGGCGTCTCAGTGCCAGATGCGGTGTGCTAAGTACTGCTGCGCCGATCGAGTAAGTACTGATAGGCCATTCGGGTCGCTTTGGATCTGCCCGGCACCCTTGCTATCACGTAGTGTTACCATTGCCTGGTCCGTAGCCCTGAATGATGGGCCGTAGGCGATAGGCAAGGGGGGGCCTGGCCGTGCTGGACGCAATCGTGTTTCACCTCAAGTGGTCACCAGCTCCACGTTAGCCATAACTAACGGGGCTTCGCCCTGGGACAACGTCGACATCGGCTGCCCTGACCAGGTCGGCTTGGTCTTCGACCGCCGCCCCAGGGGTCACTCCATGCCTGCATGTCGACGACAACCACGCCACGGTCCACAAGAGGCATGAATGGAGCTGGTAAGCGAGTTGCCCGCGCAACTCTGCGAGACCCATCTCAGGGCACTCGGTGTGGACGACTGAGTTAGACCGCGTACGGGGGGGCAGTGCCGAGGATGAGCAGGCTACAAGATCGTGAGCTGGTCTTGGGGATCACACCTTTCGAGGAACCCAACGCCGCTCTCACCGTGGCGCTCGCGCGAGCCGGCGCGGTGGGTGTCCTCGATCTGGGCCGCGACGCCGGGCGGGCGCGCGCCGCGCTGGCAGACGTCTGCCAATGGTGGCCCGGTTCTTTCGGGGTCCGCGTGCCGGCCGGATGTCCACTGTCGCCGGCCGACCTACCGGAGCAGGTCGATGCGGTCGTACGCGGGCCCGGTTCGCAGTGGCCGTCCGCACCCGGGCAGCGCACGTTCATCGAAGTCATCTCGGTAGCTGAGGCACGTGCAGCGGTCCGAGCCGGCGCGTACGGGCTGATCGCCAAGGGCGCCGAGGCCGGTGGCCGGGTCGGTGCCACGACGACGTTCGTGCTGCTACAGCAGCTACTGGCCGATCCGCAGATCCGCGTCCCGATGTGGGCGGCCGGCGGGATCGGGCTGCACACGGCGGCCGCGGCGGTGGCCGGCGGCGTGACCGGGGTGGTGCTGGACACACAGCTGGCGCTGGTTGCCGAGGCCGACCTGCCAGCCGAGGTGGCTGCGGCGATCCGGGTCATGGACGGCAGCGAGACTGCGGTCGTTGGCGGTCACCGCCTCTACGCGCGCCCGGACCTGGCGGCCGGAAAACCCGACACGGTCGCTACCCGGCTGGGCGCCCGGGACCTGGGTGCCCTGCCGCTTGGTCAGGACGGCGCACTGGCCGCTCCGCTGGCGCAGCGGTATGTGACCGCAGGGGGTGTCGTGACGGCCGTCCGTGCTGCGGTCATCGACCATCTGCGCGCCGCCCAGCGACACACTGCCCAGGGCGTCCGACCGCTCATCGTGCAAGGGCCGATGACCCGGGTCAGTGACCAGGCCGGGTTCGCCGCAGCAGTGGCAGAGGCCGGCGGGTTGCCGTTCCTGGCGTTGGCACTGAGCAGCGGCGAGCAGGCGCGGGTCCTGCTGGAGCAGACCGCAACCCTGCTGGGTGGCCGGCCATGGGGGGTGGGCATCCTCGGCTTCGTCCCGCCAGAAATCCGCGAGGCGCAACTGGCCGCAGTGCACGAGGTGCGACCGCCGTACGCGCTGATCGCCGGGGGCCGGCCGGCGCAGGCGGTGCCGCTGGAGGCCGCCGGGATCGAGACGTTCCTGCACGTGCCCTCCCCCGGCCTGCTGGACCGCTTCCTGGCCGAGGGCGCCCGGCGGTTCGTGTTCGAAGGACGGGAATGCGGCGGACACGTCGGACCGCGGGCCAGCTTCCCGTTGTGGGAGATCCAGGTCCAGCGGCTGCTCGAGTATGACGACGCACACGGGTGTGCCGGCCAGCTGCAGGTGCTGTTCGCCGGGGGCATCCACGACGAGTGTTCTGCCGCCATGGTCACCACGCTGGCCGCGCCTCTGCTGCAGCGGGGCGCCAGGATCGGGGTGTTGATGGGCACCGCGTACCTGTTCACCCAGCAGGCCGTCACGGCGGGAGCCATCCGGCCGGGCTTCCAGGAGGCCGCGCTGGCCTGCGAGCGCACCGTGCTGCTGGAGACCGCACCCGGCCATGCCACCCGCTGCGCGGACTCGCCCTACGTGCGCACATTCACCGACACCCAGACCCGGTTGGTGGCCGCCGGAGCGCCGCGCGATCAGATGTGGGCCCAGCTGGAGCGGCTCAACCTGGGTCGGCTGCGAATCGCCAGCAAGGGACTGCGCCGAGACGGTGAGGCACTGGTCGCGGTGGACGAACAGGTCCAGCACACCGACGGCATGGTCATGCTCGGCGAAGTGGCCACCCTGCGGTCGGCGACCACGACGATCGAGGCCTTGCACACCCAGGTCACCGAGGGCGCTGCCGGCTTCCTGGCCGCGAGGGTCGCCGAGCTGGACGTCGAGCCGACCGACGATGACCACCAGATCCAGTCGATGAAGGCCCAGCCGCTGGATGTGGCGATCGTCGGCATGGCCGGGATATTCCCGGGTGCCGCGGACCTGGCCGGCTACTGGGCCAACGTGTTGGCCGGGGTGGATGCGGTCACCGAGGTGCCCACCGAGCGGTGGGACCCGGCGGTGTACAGCAAGCCCGCGCAATGGGGCGGCTTCCTGCCGGACGTCCCGTTCGACGCACTGGCCTACGGCATCCCGCCCACCGCGCTGGCCAGCATCGAACCGGTTCAACTGCTGGCGCTGGAGGTGGCCGCCCGGGCGCTGCGCGACGCCGGGTATGCGCAGCGGCCCTTCGACCGGGAGCACACCTCGGTGATCTTCGGTGCCGAGGCGGGCACCGACCTGGCCAACGCCTACGGGTTCCGTTCGCTCTACCCGGCCTACCACGGGAAACTGCCGGCCGGGCTGGACGAGCAACTGCCGAAGCTGACCGAGGACTCCTTTCCCGGGGTACTGGCCAACGTGATCGCCGGCCGGATCGCCAACCGGCTGGATCTCGGTGGCGCCAACTACACGGTGGACGCCGCCTGCGCCTCCGCGCTGGCCGCCATCGACCTGGCCTGCAAGGAGCTCCGGGCCGGCACCAGCAACCTGGTGCTAGCCGGCGGCGCCGACCTGCACAACAGCATCCACGACTACCAGATGTTCGCCTCCGTGCAGGCGCTGTCGGGCACCGGTAGGTGCCGCCCGTTCGACGCCTCGGCCGACGGCATCGCGCTCGGGGAGGGCGTGGCGTGCGTGGTGCTCAAGCGGGTCGCCGACGCCGAACGCGACGGCGACCGGATCTATGCGGTGATCAAGGGGATCGGCTCGGCCAGCGACGGGCGCTCGCTGGGCCTGACCGCACCGCGGCCCGACGGGCAGCGCCGGGCGCTGGAGCGCGCCTACCGGATGGCCGGGATCTCACCGGCCGACGTCGGGTTGGTCGAGGCGCACGGCACCGGCACCGTGGTCGGGGACCGCACCGAACTTGCGGTGTTGACCGAACTGTTCACCGCCGCCGGCACCGAGACCGGCAGCTGCACGCTGGGATCGGTGAAATCCCAGATCGGACACACCAAGTGCACCGCAGGGGTAGCCGGTTTGATCAAGGCGGCGTGCGCGGTGCACACCGGGGTGCGTCCGCCCACCGGCCAGCTGCGCGACCCGAACCCGTACTGGGACAGCGACACCAGCCCGTTCTCCTTCGACATCGCCCCACGGCCCTGGCCTCGCGCGGCGACGAGCAGGCCCAGGGTTGCCGGGGTAAGCGCGTTCGGCTTCGGCGGCACCAATTTCCACGCCGTGCTCACCTCCTACGACGGGGCACCCGAGCCACGCCACGGGCTGGACGGGTGGCCGGCCGAGCTGTTCCTGTTCTCCGGTGGGGACCGGGCTGCGGCGGTCGCGGAGATGGACCGGCTGGCCGAGCTGCTCGCGGCCAATGACACTGCTGGCCGGCCCTGGCGGCTGCGGGATCTCGCCCGGACGGTGTGCACCGGGCGTCGAGGTCGGGTATGGGCCGCGGTGGTGGCCGAAGACCTGGACGACCTTGCAACCAAGCTGGCCCGGGTCCGGGCGGGCGCTGTCACGGATGGTGTTTTCGTCACGTCCGATGATGGTGAGACGGCGGGTCAGGTCGCGTTCCTGTTTCCGGGCCAGGGCAGCCAGCGACCCGGCATGCTGGCCGACCTGTTGGTGGCGTTTCCGCGGCTGCGGCGATTCCTGGCGCTCGGTGACCGGTGGGCAGCCGCGATGTTCCCGCCGGCCGCGTTCGGCAAGGAGGAGTCGGCACGCCAGCGGGCCGCGCTGACCGACACCCGGGTCGCCCAGCCGGCGCTCGGGGTTAGCGGGCTGGCCATGCATGAGCTGCTCACCTCACTCGGGGTGCAACCCGACCATCTCGGTGGGCACAGCTACGGCGAGCTGGTCGCGCTGGCAGCGGCGGGCGCCCTCGATGCGGCTGAACTGCTGGAGCTCAGCGAGGCCCGGGGCCAGGCGATCCTCGCGGCCGCCGGCGCCGATCCCGGCACGATGGCCGCGGTCGCCGCGCCTGCGGAGCAGGTCCGGGCCGTGCTCGGGGACCAACCGGTCGTGGTGGCCAACCACAACGCCCCGGCCCAGACGGTGATCTCGGGGCCCACCCCGGCGGTGCGGGCCGCGCTGGATCGGCTCGCTGAGATCGGGTTGACCGGCGCGCTCATCCCGGTGGCGTGCGCGTTCCACAGTCCGGTGGTGGCTGGTGCCACGCCGATCCTCGCCGCCGAGCTGGACCGCCGCACCGTCGGCTCACCGCAGCGGCCGGTGTGGTCGAACACCACGGCCGCGCCGTACCCGGCCGATCCGGTCGCCGTCCGGGAAACGCTGGCCACTCACGTCGCCGAACCGGTCCGGTTCGTCGAGCAGGTCGAGGCGATGTATGCGGCCGGGGTGCGGGTCTTCGTCGAGGCCGGCCCAGGTCGGATACTCACCCAGCTGGTCGGCACGATCTTGCGGTGCCGACCGCACGTCGCGGTCGCCACGGACGCGTCGAGCGAGCCCGGGCTGCGGCGGCTGCTGCTGGCGCTGGCCGAGCTGGCCGTCGCCGGGGTACCGGTCGATCCGGCCCCCCTGTTCGACGGCCGGGACGTGCGCACGGTGTCGGCGTCGGCGGTGCCCCGGCGCCCTGCCTGGGTGGTCAACGGCCACGCGGTCAAGACCGCCGACGGGCAGTACCTGCCGGGGGGGTTGCGTCCCGCGCAACGGCTGCCCGCGCAGGACGGTGCTGTGGCCGAGACCCAGGGTAAGCCGGACGCGGTCGTGATGGAGTTCCTGCGCAACACCCGCGAGCTGGTCGCCGCCCAGCGCGAGGTCATGCTCGGCTACCTCGGTACTCCGAACCTTCCGCCCGCGGCATTGCCACCTGCCTTGCCCGCGCCAGCGCAGACCGTTATCGCAGGTCAGATAGTCGAATCCGATCCTGCTGAACTGATGGAGCCACGGGAGCTGACGCCCGAGGCGGTGCTGGCCACCGTACGGTCCCTGGTCAGCGAACGCACCGGTTACCCGATTGACATGCTCGAGGCCGACCTCGATCTGGAGGCCGACCTGAGCATCGACTCGATCAAGCGGACCGAGATGATCGGTGTGCTCACCGACCGGCTCGGGTTGGCTCGTACCGGTGCGGCGCTGGATGAGTCGGTGATGGAAGAGCTGGCCCGGTTGCGGACGCTGCGCGGCATCGTCGACTGGATAACCAGGCGACTCGGCACACCGGCCGAGGCCACTGCGCCTGAGCGAGCCCGACGCTACCTCGTCGACGTCGCCACGCTGCCGCCGCTGCCCGTCTGGCCCGACGTGTCGCTCGCCGGGCGCCGGGTCGCCATCGTCGGGGACGGGGCTGGCATCGCGCTGGAGCTGTCCGTGCTGCTGGAGCGACGCGGCGCGATGGTGCGGCTCCTTGCCCCGGAGCAGCCCGCTGAGGTGAGCGGTACCGATGCCCTTGTCTATCTCGCTGCCCTGGATCGCGGACGGGCACCGGTGCTGCCGGCCGGGTTCGCCACCCTCCGGGACGCCGTCCTCGGTGGGGTCGATCAGCTGGTCGTGGTCACCGGCTCGGGTGGCAGGTTCGGTCGCCAGCATGCGGCCAACGGAGTGGCCGGGGTCGGGCTGCCTGGCCTGGTCCGCACGATCGCCCGCGAGTACCCGGATCGCCTCGTCCGGCTCGTCGACGTGGACCCCAAGGACGAGCCGGACCACATCGCCGGGCACCTGCTCGCCGAACTCCTCACCCCCGACGCGCCCACAGCGGTGGGTTACACGGCCGGGGAGCGGGTCACGCTGCGGCTGGCCGCGGCGCCGCTGAGTTCGAACGGATCTGCCGAGTTCGGGCTGGGGGCGGACTCGGTGGTGCTGCTGACCGGCGGCGCCCGCGGCATCACCGCCCAGGTCGCGATCGGGCTGGCCCGGGCCGGCGGCGGGCACCTGGAGTTGGTCGGCCGCACTCCGCCGCCGGTCGGCGACGAGGACCCGGTGACCGCTGCGGCCACCGACCGGGTCGCGTTGCGGCGGGTGCTGGCGCAGGCTGGGGACCGCAAGCCGGGCGAGATCGAGGCGGCGATCAGCCGGATCCTGGCGCAGCGGGAGATCCGGGCCACGCTGACCGAGCTGGCCGGGGTGACCGCCTCGGTCGGCTATTCCGCGGTCGACGTTCGGGACCCGGTGGCGGTCAGTGCCCTGGTGAACGGCGTGTATCGCCGGCATGGGCGGCTGGACGGGATCGTGCATGGTGCCGGGGTACTGGCCGACCGGCTGCTGGTCGACAAGACACCTGAAGGGTTCGCCCGGGTGTGGGGAACCAAGGTCGACGGGGCGCGGGCGCTCGCCGAGGCGGCCCGGGACGACCTGGGCTTCCTGGTGTTGTTCGGCAGCGTGTCGGGGGTGTTCGGCAACCGCGGGCAGGTCGACTACGCCGCCGCCAACGACGCACTGGACACGCTGGCCCGAATCTGGGCCGGCCGGACCCGCGGCCGGGTCGTCGCCCTCGACTGGGGGCCGTGGGCGACACCCGACTGTGGGCCTGGGGGAACCGGGATGGTCTCCGCCGAGCTGAGGCGCGAGTACGAGCGGCGCGGCATCGGGTTGATCGACCCCGGTGACGGCGTCGCCTGCCTGCTCGCCGAGCTGGCCGGCGGCACCGACCCCCAGGTGGTGTACATGTGCGCCGAGCCTGCGAAGTTCGAGGCCGGGGCATTCGAGGTCGGCACAGTCGAGGCCGGGGCATTCGAGGCCGGACGGGATGGCTGAACCGGTCGAGGTGGCCATCGTCGGGATGGCCGCGGTGTTCCCCGGCGCTCCTGACCTCGCCACCTACTGGTCCAACATCCTGGCCGGTGTCGATGCGATCACCGACGTTCCGGCCGCCCGCTGGGATCCGTCCTACTACGATCCCGAGGCTGCCGCGAGCGGGCGCGGTGACCGGCTGTACTGCCGCCGCGGCGGGTTCGTGAACGGGGTCGGATTCGACCCGGTGCGGTTCGGCATCATGCCGGTGGCGGTGTCCGGCGGGGAACCCGACCAGCTGATCGCGCTGCACGTCGCCGCCGAGGCACTCGCTGACGCCGGTGGCGAGGACCAGTTGGGCGACCGATCCCGGGCCGGGGTGATCGTCGGCCGTGGCGGCTACCTCACGCCCGGTCTGGCCCGGCTGGACCAGCGGATCCGCACCGCGAACCAGCTCGTCACCACCCTGCGGGAACTGCTCCCGGACCTCGACGAGAAACGGCTGGACGAGGTCCGGACCGCCTTTCAGGCCCGCCTCGGCCCGGACCGGCCAGAGGCCGCGATCGACCTGGTGCCCAACCTGGTGGCCTCCCGGGTGGCCAACCGGCTCGACCTGGCGGGCCCCGCCTACACCGTCGACGCCGCCTGTGCCTCGTCGTTGGTCGCCATCGACCATGCCATAGCGGAGCTGACCGCCGGCCGCTGCGACGTAATGCTCGCCGGCGGGGTGCACCACTGCCACGACATCACACTGTGGAGCGTGTTCAGCCAGCTTGGTGCGCTGAGCCCCAGCCAGCGGATCCGGCCGTTCCACCGCGGCGCCGACGGCCTCCTCATCGGCGAGGGCACCGGCATGGTCGTGCTCAAGCGGCTCGCCGACGCCGGCGACGACCGGGTATACGCGGTGATCCGCGGTAGCGGGGTGGCCAGCGACGGCCGGGCGAGCAGCCTGATGAGCCCGCGGGCTGACGGCCAGGTGCGGGCCATCGAGCGGGCCTGGCGGGCGGCCGGTCTGGATCCCACCGAATCGGGTGCGCTCGGCCTGCTCGAGGCGCACGGGACCGCGACCCCGGCCGGTGACGAGACCGAACTGGCCTCGCTGACCCGGGTATTCGGGTCCGCGAACGGCACCGACATCGGCATCGGGTCGGTGAAGTCGATGATCGGCCACGCGATGCCGGCCGCCGGCGTCGCCGGGCTGATCAAGGCCGCGCTGGCCGTACATCACGGCGTGCTGCCGCCCACCCTGCACTGCGAGGACCCACACCCGGCCCTGGCCGGCTCCCGCTTCGCGCCGGTCACCGAGGCCCGGCCGTGGACCACGATCGGACGCACCCCGCGCCGGGCCGCAGTCGACGCATTCGGCTTCGGCGGCATCAACGCGCATGCCATCGTCGAGCAGCCGCCGGACACCCGCCGCGCCCGAAGAGCGCGACCATCGGGTCCGGAGCGGCTGCTGTTGCTGGCCGGCGCAGGCCTGGACGAGCTGGCCCGGCAGCTCCAGGTGCCCGACGCGGATCTGCTCGACCGGGACGACGCGAGCGCCCCACCGGGAAGTGGGCCCTGCCGGCTGGCGATCGTCGCCCCCACCGCGCGCCGGTTGGCGCTGGCCCGCCGGATCGTCGAGCAGGGCAAGCCATGGCAGGGCCGCGACGACGTCTGGTTCACCGCCGCGCCGCTGCACCCGGAGCCCGCGCCGGGCCGGCTGGCGTTCGTCTTCCCGGGGCTGGAGCAGGGATTCGAGCCCCGAACCGGCGACGTTGCCGACCATTTCGGGCTGGATCAGCCAAAGCTCGGCGGCACTTCCGTACTCGGCCAGCACGGCCTCGGTGTGTTCACCGTCGGCCGGCTCCTGGACGCTGCGTTGCGCGAACTCGGCGTGATACCGGATCTGGTGGCCGGGCACAGCGTCGGTGAATGGAACGCGATGACCGCCGCCGGGATCTACCCGCGCCGGGCTGTCGAGGAATTCATCGCATCATTCGATCCAGCCGTACTGCACGTCCCCGGTATGGTGTTCGCCGCGCTCGGCTGCGGGGCCGAACAGGCCACCCAGGTGATTGACGGACTGGACGGGGTCGTGGTCTCGCACGACAACTGCCCACACCAGTCGATCATCTGCGGTGCGGAAACTGCGGTAGCTCCGGTCCTGGACCGGCTGCAGGCGCGCGGGGTCGCCGGCCAGGTGCTGCCGTTCCGGTCCGGTTTCCACTCACCGATGCTCGAGCCCTACTTGCGCCGGATCCTGGACACCTTCGCCGGCCTACCGGTGCGTCCCCCGGCCCGCCCGATCTGGTCGGCCACCATCGTCGACCGCTACCCCGACGATCCCGACCGTATCCGTGACCTCGCCGCCCGGCACTTGCTGGAACCGGTTCGCTTCGGCCCGCTGATCCGGCGGCTGTACGAGGCGGGGACACGTGCCTTCATCCAGGTCGGCACCGGGAGCCTGCCCGGATTCGTGGCCGACGCACTGGCGGGCCTGCCGCACCTCGCGGTAACTGCCAACACGCCGAGAAGGTCAGGTATCAACCAACTCCGGCGAGTCGCAGCCGCGTTGTGGGTGGAGGGCTGGGCGCCCCGGTTCGACCGGCTGCCGTGCGCGGCCCAGGTCCGGACACCGGTGCACGCAGAGCTCAGCGGGCCGGTGATTCCCCTGGACCTGGGTGCGCCGCTCGTCCGGCTCGGGAACACCGTTCCGGCGCTCACACTGCCAACAGGCTCACCGGCGCTGGACACCGGTGAACTGGTGCCGCAGCTACCCGCCGCAGGGCACCCGGTGCTAACCGAGTTCGACGCTGCATTACGGGACGCCACAGCCGCCGCCTCGGATGTCCTCGGTTCCTGGGCACGGCCCCCCCAGCCGACCACCCCCAGGCAGGCCAGCGCGACGCGAACCCTCTCGCTAGCGACCATGCCCTACCTCGTCGATCACTGCTTCTACCGGCAGCCGGACGGCTGGCCCGAGCCGGCCGACCGGTACCCGGTGGTACCGCTGACCACGGTGCTCGAGCTGATCGCCGACGCCGCCAGGGCACTGGTTCCCGGTCGCACGGTGGTCGGCATCCGGGGCGTCCGAGCGCAGCGCTGGCTCGCCGTCACGCCGCCGGCCTCGGTCACGACCAGCGCGACGCTTGACCCGGACGGCAACGTGGCGGTGGTGCTCGACGGCTACACGCGCGGCACGGTGCTGCTCGCCGACGATTACCCGGCGGCCCCGCAGCTGCCCGATCCGCCGCTGGCCGGGCGACGGCCCTGCGAGGTCACTGCCAAGGGGCTGTACCAGGACCGGTGGATGTTCCACGGTCCGGCCTTCCAGGGTGTCGCCCAGCTCGGCCCAGTCGCCGACGACGGGATCATCGGAGAGTTGGTCGTCGGGTCCGCACCCGGGGCGCTGCTGGACAACGCCGGCCAGCTACTCGGCTTCTGGATCATGGCGCGGACCGCGCGGGACCAGCTCGCCTTCCCGGCCGGGATCGACGAGGTGCGCTACTACGGCGCGGCGCCCCGGCCCGGTGAGCGGGTGCGGTGCGTGGTCCGGATCAGCTCCGTCTCGGCTACCGAAGTCGTCGCTGACCTTGAGCTGCGGCACGCAGACGGCCGGCTGTGGGCTCGCATCGAGCGGTGGCGGGACCGCCGGTTCGACACCGACGAGGTGACCTGGCCGGTCTTCCTGTTCCCGGAGCGCAACCTGATCGCGCAGCGTCAACCCGGTGGTTGGTTCCTGGTCCGGGATCGGTGGCCGGATCCGGCGACCCGGGAGCTGGTCATGCGTCGCTATCTCAGCGCCGCAGAGCGCGCGGAATACCAGCGGCGCACCCCGCGCGCGGCGCAGCAGTGGCTGCTGGGCCGGATCGTGGTCAAGGATGCGGTCCGGCAGTGGCTCTGGGACGCGGGCGCCGGCCCGGTGTTCCCGATCGAGGTCACGGTCAGCAACGACGCATCGGGGCGACCGCGGGTCGCGGGCCCGTTCGCCGAAGCGCCCCAGGTGTCGTTGGCGCACACCGGATCGGTCGCTGCCGCGCTGGTCGGCAAACCCGGCTGTCCGCTTGGCGTGGGCATCGACATCGAGCACATCGCAGATCGGGATGACCGCACCGTGGCGGCGATCCTCACCGACGCCGAACGCCGCCTGCTCAACTCGCTGTGTTCATCGGATTCGACCCGACCGAGCTGGGTGACCCGGTTCTGGGCAGCGAAGGAGGCAGTTGCCAAGGCAGCGGGCACCGGGCTGGCTGGGCGCCCGCAACGATTTACGGTCCAGCGCGTCGACGGAGATCGGCTGTGGGTCGCGGCTGGCGATGAGGCGCTCAGCCGCTGGGTGCAGACCGGGGTGGGCGCGGAATCCGAGCCGTACGCGATGGCCTGGACTTCGCAGGAGGAGACAGAGCACGCATCCAAGCAGATATCAGCGCATGCGGGAGGGGCACCCTGATGATGGTTGATCAAATAATGATCGAGGTTCGCGCAATGCTGACCGAGATCATCGGTGCGGAATACGCCTTGAGTCTCGACATCGGCATGAACACCTCATTCGACGCAGATCTCGAGCTGGAGAGCATCGAGTTCGTGAAGCTGGCCACGATGCTCACCGAACGGTATGGCGACCGGGTCGATTTCGTGGCTTTCCTCGCGGACAAGGAGCTCGAGGACATCATCGGGCTGACGGTCGGCGAGGTCGTCATCCACATTGCGAACTGTTTGGCCCTCGCGGATGCAGTCGATGGCTGAGATCACCACGAACGGCGTCCGGTTGCACCTCCAGCGGCTGACGCGACGCCACCGATCGAGCCAGCTAGAGCACCCGGTCGTGTTCATCCACGGGCTGATCTTGGACAACCTGTCCAGCTATTACTGCACGCTGGCCAATCCGGTGGCCCACGCAGGCGCCGACGTGATCCTCTACGACCAGCGCGGCCATGGCCTGTCCGAGCGCCCGCTTTCCGGTTACCGGCTCAGCGACTCGGTCGCCGACCTCGCGGGGCTGCTCGAGGCCCTTGGCGTGGACGGTCCGGTGCATCTGGTCGGAAACAGTTATGGCGGTACGGTCGCGCTCGGCTTCGCGGTCGAGTATCCCGAGCGGGTGGCCAGCATGGTGCTGATCGAGGCCCGTGTCCCCCTCGGGGGTTGGGCAGAGCAGATGACCGCCACGATCAGGAAGATCGGGTCGGATCTTGCCGCGGGTGAGTCGGGCCGGTGGGTGGCACAGAGCCGTAAGCACACCGACCCAACCGCACTCGGGCAAGACCTGATCCAGCACACCACCTTCATCAAGGATCTGCTGGCCACGGAGCCCCTTGAGGAACGGCAGCTGCGGATGGTCACCTGCCCGGTCCGCGCCGTGTATGGGAAGCAGTCCGACATTCTCGACCATGCACACGTACTCGACGGTCTGCTGCCCCAGTGTGCGCTCACTGTCCTGCCGGACGCCGACCATCTGGTGCTGGCGAAGGCGACGCGAGTGGTGCGCGCCATCGTCCTGGATTGGTTCACGGCCCAAACCATGGCGACGCAGACCATGGCGACGCAGGCGAGTCTGCAGTGAGCCGGTTCCTGTTCGTGGTGCCGCCGCTGGTCGGGCACACCCTGCCCACACTGGCCCTCGGGCAGGAACTAGCCGCCCGCGGTCACCAGGTCGGCTGGGCCGGGCACGCCGAGACCGTCGGCCCCCTGCTGCCACCCGGGGCCAGGCTGATCCCGGTCGCGGTGGACTTCGGCGCCGAGACACTGGCCCAAGTCCGCCACCGCTCGCTGGGCCTGCGCGCAGCGGCGGCGTTCCGGTTCTTGTGGGCGGATTTCCTGATCCCGCTGGCGGCCTCGATGGTGCCCGGCGTGGCGGCGGCGGTGGACGAGTTCGCCCCGGACCTTCTGGTCGTCGACCATCACGCGCTGGCCGGCGCGTTGGTTGCCCGCCAGCGCGGGCTGCCGTGGGCGACCTCGGCCACCACCTCAGCGGAGCTGACCGACCAGTTCGCCCCCACGTCACCACGCGCCATGTGGGCACGGCAGTGCCTGACCGACTTCCAGCGCGGCTTGGCCGTATCAGAGCCCGTTGACCTGAGGTTTTCCGACCATCTTGTGCTGGTGTTCACGACGGCGACACTGGCCGGGCCAGTAGCTGACTACCCCGGCCACTACGTGTTCGTGGGTCCCGCCATGGGTGCGCGGACCGCTGGACCTGAGTTCCCGTGGAACTGGTTGCGCGCAGACCGTCAGCACGTCCTGGTCTCGCTGGGCACGGTCAACCAGAAGGTCGGCGAGCGGTTCTTCGCCGCCGCGATGCAGGCGGTGGCACCGCTCGCCGACCGGCTGCAGGCGATCCTCGTCGCCCCGCCCGACCTGGTCGACCCGCCGCCCGACCATGTACTGGTCCGCGAGTTCGTCCCACAACTCGATCTGTTCCCGCACCTGCACGCGGTAGTGAGCCACGCCGGCCACAACACGGTCTGCGAGGCCCTCGCGCACGCCGTACCGCTCGTGGTGGCGCCGATCCGCGACGACCAGCCGGTGATCGCGGGACAGGTCGTCGACGCCGGCGCCGGCATCCGGGTGCACTTCGGCCGGGTCGGTGCCACCGAGCTGGGCAACGCCATCACGACCGTGCTCGACGACCCGTCCTACCGGGCCGCGGCGCGGCGCGTACAGAACTCGTTCACCTCCGCAGGCGGCGCCACCGCCGCGGCCGATCACCTGGAGAAACTCCTATGACTCCCGATCCGTACGAGGCGGCCCGGCCGTACTACCGGACCGAGCTGGCCGCCGGAGTCGAACGCTTCCTCGAGCCCCGCCGGGACACCTGTCCCTGGTGTGGCTCCACCGACCTATCGATACGGCTGCGGACCTCCGACCTCTGCCAGCGCAAACCGGGCCGGTTCACCCTGGAGCAGTGCGGTACCTGCCGGCACATCTTCCAGAACCCGCGGCTCACCCCGGCCGGGCTGGACTTCTACTACCGGGACTTCTACGACGGCCTTGGGCGCGAATCCACCCAGTCCGTGTTCGGTGGTCTCAGCCGGTGGTACCGCCAGCGCGCCGAGATGCCCAAGGCGTTCACCACGCCGAAGGCCTGGCTGGACGTCGGCACCGGCCACGGCCACTTCTGCGAGGTTGCCCGCGAAGTCTGGCCGGACACGGTGTTTGACGGGCTCGACCAAAGCATCAGCGTCGAGGAGGCGCAGCACCTCGGCCGGGTCGACCACGGCTACCGGGGGATGTTCACTGATCTTGCCGACGAGCTGGCCGGCCGGTACGACGTGATCAGCATGCACCACTACCTCGAACACACCCGAGAGCCGCTGGACGAGCTCGACACTGCGGCCAAGGTGCTCACCTCGAACGGCTACCTGCTGATCGAGCTGCCCGACCCCGACTACCGCTTCGGCCGCGCACTCGGCCGCATGTGGTTTCCCTGGTTCCAGCCGCAGCACCAGCACATGTTCCCGCTGGATAACCTCGTGCGAGCTCTCGCCGACCGTGGACTCTCGCCGGTCGTCATCGAACGCGGCGCGGCTCACCAGGTGGGCACTGACCTGTTCCTGAGCCTCATGCTGCTGCTCAACGTCTGCGCGCCCAACCCGAGGCTGCCGTGGCTGGCCGCGGGGCCGACCCGCTGGCGGCGATTCCGGCACGCCGCGGTACGGGCCGCGGTACGGCCGTTGCTGATGGGCGCATATCTCCTGGATGAGCTGCTCTACCGGGTGGTGCGCCGTACCCGCGGGGGCAACGCTTACCGCGTGCTGGCCTGCAAGGACGGCTGACGACGGATCCGATGGAAGGAAGCAGAGATGAGCACCATCACCGCGCCGCCGGGCATCAGTCAGGCAGACCTGCTGCCGCGGGTGATGCAGCTACTCGCCCGTGACAGATGGTCGCGGGATCAGCTGCTGACATACCAGGCGCAGCGGCTGCGGGCGCTGATCGCGCACGCTGTGTCGGCGTCGCCCTACTACCGGGAGGTGCTCGGGCCCGCCGCCGCTTCGGGCGACGTGCCGCTGAAGGAGCTACCGACGCTGTCCAAGACGGCCTTGCTCGACGACTTCGACCGGATCGTGACCGATCCGCGACTGCGCCGCGCCGGCGTGGAGGCGCACGTGGCCGGCCCCGATCCCGCACAACCTCTCCACGGGGAATACCAGGTCTTCTCGACCTCGGGAACCACGGGCCAGCGCGGCCTGCTCGTCCAGTCCCGTGACGAGTTCCTCACGGCGATTGCCTCGTGCGTCGCCGGAACGGCCCGGTACGGGGTCACACCGGGGGCACGCATCGTCGGGATCGGTAGCAGCAGCCCGTTTCACATCTCGCGGCAGATCGGACAGCGGATCGAGGCCTCGCTGCCATCCGGCGGTCAGGTTTCGCCCCACCTCACAGCCACGACGCCCTTACCGAAGATTGTCGCAGCCCTCAACTCCTACCAGCCACAAGTCCTGATCAGCTACTCCTCGTTCGCCGCGCTGCTCGCCGAGGCGCAGATTCAGGGAGAATTGGACATTACGCCCACTCAGGTGTGCTGCGCCGGCGAGGTGCTCACCGGCGACATGCGGCACCGCATCCATGAAGCCTGGGGGCTGCAGCCCCTCCAGGGATACGGCGCGACTGAGGCGATCGCGATTGCCGGCAGCTGCCCCGAACATGTCGGCATGCACATCTGGGAGGACCTCGTCGTCCTCGAGGCCGTGGATGAGCACAACCGCCCGGTCCCGCCCGGGACGCCCAGCCACAAGGTGCTGCTCACCAACCTGGTGAACACCACCCAGCCGCTCATCCGCTACGAGCTGTCCGACTCGGTCACCCTGGCCGCTGGCCCCAACCCCACCGGCCGGCCCTACCAGCGCATCGACCGGGTCGACGGCCGCAGCGACGATATCCTCACGCTCCCCGCGCCCGGCGGCGGCACGGTCGCCGTGCATCCCGCTCCCCTGCGGGCACCGTTCATCGAGTTCCCCGACGTCTGCCAGTACCAGATATGCCACGACGGCACCCGCCTCGACGTCCGCGTCGTCCTCCGCGCTTGTGCCGCCCCTGACACCCTCGCTCGCGTCCGCACGGCGCTGCTCCGCGTCATCGAGAGCACCGGCGCCATCCCACCCCGTGTCGATGTGACCCCAGTCTCTGTTATCGAGCGGGAGGCCGGGGCCGCCGCGAAGTTCAAGCTCGTCAGATCCACTGTCTGCCCCTCGAGCTGCCCGACCCCGAGTCCTTCTTCCATCGCCGTCCCCCCCGAGCCCCGCAAGGATGGCTGACGGTGACCACACCCGAGGACTTTGCCGGTCGGGTTGCCCTGGTCACCGGCGCCGCGTCCGGGATCGGGGCCGCGGTCGCGACGCGGCTGGCCGCTGACGGCGCCCACGTCGCGGTGGCCGACAACGACTACCTCGGCGCCGAGCGCACAGTGCGCCTGATCCGCGAGGCCGGTGGCCATGCCGAACCCGTCGCGGTCGATGTCACCGACCCGGCCTCGGTCGAAGCCGCGGTCAAGGCCACCGTCGCCGCATTCGGCGGCCTGCACCTCGCGGTGAACAACGCCGGCGTGACCGGCCCCGCCGCGCCCACCGGGGAATACGATCCACAAGACTGGCGGCGCGTGATCGATGTAGACCTCAGCGGCGTCTTCTACTGCCTGCGCTACGAGATCCCCGCTCTGCTCATCGCCGGCGGCGGATCGATCGTGAACATGTCATCCGTTTTCGGGAGCAACGGATGTCCGCAGCAGGTCGCCTACGCTGCGGCCAAGCACGGCGTCATCGGCCTCACCAAGAGCGCCGCGCTCGAGTACGCCTCCCAGGGCATCCGCGTCAACGCCGTCGCTCCCGGCTTCATCGAGACGCCACTGTTGACCAAGGGCCTCACCCCGCTCGGCCGCCGGACGCTGGTCCGCGCCCACCCGGTCGGTCGGCTCGGCGACGCTGCCGAGGTCGCCGAGCTGGTCGCGTTCCTGCTCTCGGACTATGCCTCCTTCATCACCGGCAGTTACCACCTCGTGGACGGCGGTTACGCGGCGCACTAAGGCCTGTCCCACAGATCTTGACCTGCGTGGGCTCGCCCTCCGGTTCCCGAGCTCGACACCAGAGCTGTCCACGGT
>JBOHGH010000013.1:0-57332 GCA_050699975.1 Pseudonocardiaceae bacterium
GCGAGCCGCTGGTGCCCCCGTCGAATCCCGAGGTCGCCCCGGACCGGTTGGCGGCTCTTGAAGGCCGTCCAACCAACGCGCCCTGGACCGTGGTGCCCGCCGCGCCACCGGTTCGCGCCGAGGTGGCGCTGGACCTGGGCCGGCGCACGCTCGTGATCGCCGGCCACGGGGCCGGACCGGCCCCACCCGGACTACCGCTGGTCGCCGAGCCCACCGCGCCCGGCTGGCCCGACGGGCTGGCGGCCGGGCCGTGGCTGCTGGGATCACCAGTGCTCGAGACGCTGCAACCCGAGAAGGTGCTGGTGCTCGGTCGCCCCACCTTGCACCGGCCGGTACAGCGGCTGCTGGCCGACCCGTCGGTGGCCGTCACCGTGCTCACCGACCGTCCGGAATGGACGGACGTGGCGGGCAACGCGGAGCTGGTGGGCACCGCCCTGCGCTGCACCGGCTCACCCGACCCGGGATGGTTGCGACGCTGGCAGCAGGCCGACGCCCGGGCGACCGCGGCGGTGAGCTCCACAGTGGATGGCCACCCGGAAGCCACCGGCCTGGGGGTGGCCCGGCTGATGCTGCCCGCGCTGCCCTCCGGCGCGCTGCTACTGCTCGGCTCGTCCAACCCGATCCGGGACGTGTCACTGGCCGCCCGGCCGCGGCGCGGGCTGACCGTGCTGGCCAACCGGGGCGTCGCGGGCATCGACGGGGCGATCGCCACCGCGACCGGGGCAGCGCTGGTACACGGCGGGCCGGGCTTCGCCCTGGTCGGCGACCTCACGTTCCTGCACGATGCGAACGGGCTGCTGGCCGGCCCGGACGAACCCCGCCCGGACCTGACCGTGGTGGTCGCCAACGACGACGGTGGCGCCATCTTCGGGCTGCTCGAACAGGGCGCCCCGGAGCACGCCGGCGCCTTCGAGCGGGTCTTCGGCACCCCGCAGGGCACCGATCTCGCGACCCTCTGCGCGGCCCACCACGTGCCGCACACCCGGGTGCGGCCAGCCGAGCTGGTTGCGGCACTGTCCGCGGCCCCGGGGGTGCGCGTGCTGGAGGTGCGTACCGAGCGGGCCGGGCTGCGGGCGTTGCACGAGCGAATCCGGGCCGCGGTGGCGGTGGCCGTCGGTCGGCCGCTCGGTCACAGGGCCTAAGGTCGACTGCCGGGAGGTGGGCAGATGCGAACCCGGGTGCTGATCGGGCTGGTCTTTGCGCTGCTCGTGGTGGTCGCGGTGGTCGTGTACCCGTGGCGGAGTTCGGACTCCTCGTCGGCGCCGGGCGCGTCAGGGCCGGCTGCGGACGCTGGGCGGCCGGTCGCGGGTGCCGACGGCATCGGCGACCCCTACTTCCCGCGCGCGGGCAACGGCGGCTACGACGTCACCGGCTATGACATCCAGATTCGCTACGACCCTGCCACCGACCGGCTCGAGGGCGACACCACGATCACCGCCCGGGCCACCGAAAGCCTCTCCCGGTTCAACCTCGACCTGAGGTTGGCCGCCTCGGCCGTCACGGTCGACGACCAGCCCGCCGAGATCCGTCAGATCGGTGGGGAGCTGCAGGTCACCCCGGCCCAGCCGGTGCGGGCCGGCCAGCCGATGGTCGTGCGAGTGGACTACGCCGGGGTGCCCTCGGACATCACCGACGGAGACGGTGCCGCCGAGGCGTGGGTGCGCACTGCCGATGGTGCGGTCGCGGTGGGTGAACCGGAGAGTGCAGCCTGGTGGTACCCGTCCAACGACCACCCGTCGGATAAGGCGACCGTCGCGGTCACCGCGACCGTGCCCGCCGGTGTGGAGGCGATCTCCAACGGGGCCCTGCTCGGTGGTCCGGAACCGGTCGAGCCGGGTTGGGAGAAGTGGCGCTGGCAGGCGACCGAACCGATGACCACCTATCTGGCGTTCGTCGCGATCGGGCAATACGACATCGTCCGCCGGGACACGCCCTATGGCCCCTACCTGGCGGCCTACGCGCAGGGACTCGACCCGGACATCGCGGCCGCGGCGCGGGCCTCGGTGGAGCGGACGCCCGAGATCACCGGATTCCTCACCGAGATCTTCGGCCCCTACCCGTTCAGCAACCTCGGTGGCGTGGTGCCAGACGCTCCCACGATGGGCTTCGCCCTGGAGAACCAGACCCGTCCGGTCTACGGGCCGGTGTTCTTCGGCAGCGGCGCGGACATCGAAGTGGTGGTGCACGAGCTGGCCCACCAGTGGTTCGGCAACAGCGTCTCGATGCGCCAATGGCGCGACATCTGGCTCAACGAGGGCTTCGCCACCTATGCCGAATGGTTGTACGCCGAACGTACCGGCGGCGCCAGCGCGCAGCAGACCGCAGCGCTGCGCTACGCGCGTCTTCCTGCCGACGCCGACTTCTGGCGGATCCCTCCGGGCGATCCCGGCGCCGCGAGGGTGCTCGACGGACCGGTCTACTCGCGCGGTGCGATGGCGCTGCAGGCGCTTCGGGTGGCGGTCGGGGACGAGGACTTCTTCACCGCGCTCCGCACCTGGGCAACCGAGCGGCGTGATGGCAACGGTTCAGTGGCCGACTTCCTGGCCGTCGTCGAGCGAGTCTCCGGCGAGCAGGTCGACGACGTCGCCCAGACTTGGCTGTTCAAACCGACCAAGCCGCTCGCGCCACCTGGCTGAGGGGGAGGTGACCATGCGAAACCGGGCGCTGCTGATCGGGTCGGGCCTGGCGTTGTTCCTGGTGCTGATCGCGATCGTGGTCTTTTCGTGGCGCAGTTCTGATCCTGGTCCCGCGCCGGGCGCGCCACCGCCACCCGCGGCCGCTTTTCAGCCGGTCCCCGGCGCCGCGGGCATCGGGGACCCCTACTTCCCAGGGGCAGGCAACGGCGGCTACGACGTCACCGGATACGACATCGAGATTCGCTACGACCCTGCCACCGACCGGCTCGAAGGGCACACCACGGTCACCGCCCGAGCCACCCAGGACCTCTCCCGCTTCAACCTCGACCTGAAGCTGCCGGCCACCGCCGTCGCGGTGAACGACCGGCCGGCCGGGATCCGTCAGGACGGCGGCGAGCTGCAGGTAACCCCGGCTGCGCCGGTACGCGCCGGCCAGCCGATGACGGTGCGGGTGGACTACGTCGGAGTGCCGTCGAGCATCGCCGCCGCACCCGGCGAGGACCAGCCGTGGATCCGCACCGCCGACGGCGCGGTCGCAGTGGGGGAGCCGGAGAGCGCCGCCTGGTGGTACCCGTCCAACGACCACCCGTCGGACAAGGCGACCGTGGCGGTCACCGTGACCGTGCCCGCTGGCGTGGAGGCGATCTCCAATGGAGCGCTGCTCGGTGGTCCGGAACCAGCTGGGCCGGGTTGGGAGAGGTGGCGCTGGCAGGCCAGCGCGCCGATGGCCAGCTATCTGGCGTTCGTCGCGATCGGGCAGTACGACATCGTCCGCCGGGACACGCCCTATGGCCCCTACCTGGCCGCCTATGCACAGGGGCTCGATCCGCAGATCGCAACCGCCGCGCGGGCCTCGGTGGAGCGGACCCCTGAGATCACCGGGTTCCTCGCTGAGATCTTCGGCCCCTACCCGTTCAACAACCTCGGCGGCGTGGTGCCCGATGCCCCCACGATGAGCTTCGCGCTGGAGAACCAGACCCGACCGGTCTACGGGCCGGTGTTCTTCGCCCTCGACGCGAACGTCGAGGTGGTGGTGCACGAGCTGGCGCACCAGTGGTTCGGGGACAGCGTCTCGGTGCGCCAATGGCGCGACATCTGGCTCAACGAGGGCTTCGCGACCTACGCCCAGTGGCTGTACTCCGAACGCACCGGCGGGGCTAGCGCGCAGCAGCTCGCCGCGCAGAACTACCAGCTCAGACCCGCTGATTCCGAATACTGGCGGACCCCACCGGGCGATCCCGGCGCGGCCGACGTGCTCGGCGGCGCTGTCTACACCCGCGGCGCGATGGCGCTGCAGGCGCTTCGGGTGGCGGTCGGGGACGAGGACTTCTTCACCGCGCTACGTACCTGGACCACTGAACGGCACGATGGCAACGGCTCGGTGCAGGACTTCCTGGCCCTCATCGAGCGAGTCTCCGGCGAGCAGGTCGACGACGTCGCCCAGACCTGGCTGTTCACCCCCGCCCGCCCGGCCGCGTCCCCCGGCTGATCACCCTCCGGCTATCAGCTCAGTCCACGCCTTCGAGTGCGTCGCGGATCGGGACCAGTTTCGCGGCGGCCTCGGCGACCTCCGAGTCGGGGTCCGAGCCGGCCACGATCCCGCAGCCGGCGAACAACCGGGCGAACCGGCCAACGACCTGGGCGCAGCGCAGCGCGATGCCCAGCTCACCGTCTCCCGCGGCGTCGACCCAGCCCACCGGGCCGGCGTAGCGTCCGCGATCCATCGCCTCCAGCTCCCCGATCGTGCTGACCGCATCCGGGGTAGGGGTGCCGCCGACGGCGGCGGTGGGGTGCAGCGCGTCGGCCAAGGTGAGCAGCGGGGGCCCGGCGGGGTGCAGCACCCCGCGCACCTCGGTGGCCAGGTGCAGCAGGTTGTGCAGCTGCAGCACGCTGGGTGCGGTGGGAACCACCAGGTCGGTGCAGAACGGCCGCAGCGCCTGAGCCAGCGAGTCCACCGCGTAGCAGTGCTCGTCGCGGTCCTTGGCCGAGCCGAGTAGCTCGACAGCCAGCGCCCCGTTGTCGGTGCCGTTATGCGGCCAGGTAGTTCCGGCCAGTACCCGGGAGAGCACCTCGGTGCCTCGGCGGCGCAGCAGCAGCTCCGGGGTGGCGCCCACCAGCTGGTCCACCGCAAACGACCAGCAGGACGGGTACCGGGCGGCCAGCCCGTGCAGCAGGAACCGGGGGTCCAGTGGTTCGTCGGCGACCGCAAGCAGGTCGTGCGCGAGCACCACCTTCGCCGGCGCCGACCCGTTGCGCATCCGCGACACCGCGCGCGCGACCGCATCGCGCCACGCGGTCACCGGCAGTTCACCGTCGAAGTAGCACAGGCCGCGGGGGCGGCGCACCGGTACCACCGGCCCGGTCACAGTGCCGGTCTCGAACTCGGTGACCCAGGTCAGACCATGTCGCCTGCCTACCACCACCCGAGGCACCACGAGCACCGAGCTGCCCGGGCAGTCGTCGAAGGCGAGGCTGGCGAAGGCGACCGGGCCGCTGCCGGGCAGGCCCACCTCGTCATGGGTGTCCAGCTGCGCGCAGAAGGACTGCCACCAGTCCTGCGCGCGGGCGAAGCGGTGCGATCCCTCGGTGCACACCCGGGCCACCTCGCCCCAGGCCACCAACCCCTCACCGGCTTGCATCCAGGAAAGCACCCCGCGAGGGGAGGGCAACAGGTCGAGCAGGTCGACATCCCCCCGCACCAGGTGCGAGCGCACGACCAGCCGATCGGTCAGCGGGGCGGTGGTCACGCCGCCAGCGTATTAGGGCGCACCGTGCGCCGCGGCGCGTGCGTCGACGGAGTGCCGCGACGGCTACCCTCGGCCGGATGACCGCTGCGGTGACCGGGGACCGGCGACAGGATCTCGGCCGGTTGCGCCGACCGGTGTCGTGGGTGCTGCTCGCCGCGGCTGGGGTGTTGACCGGCCTCATCGTGCTTGCGCTGGCTGGAGCGGCTGTCGATGATGCCGAGATCGACGCCCGCACCGGCCACGCCACGGCCCAGGTGCTCGCGGTGACCTCGATGCGGACGCTGGTGCAGTTCGCCGTGCCCGACGGCCAGGTGTACAGCCCGGAGGAGGGCGTGGCCTATCCGTCGGGACTGCAGGTGGGGCAGCTGGTGCGGGTGGAGTACGACCGCGCCGACCCCGAGCAGGTGCGGGTCGCCGGGCGGACCTGGGTGACCGGCGTGGCGCCTGCCGCGATCACACTGGTGACGTTGTGGGTCCTGGTGGCGCCGGTTACTTGGTGGTTGCGCCGTCGGCGGTATCCCAGCACTGCGTAGGGTCGCGCTGCGCCGGGACGGTGCGCGGTACGAGGTGTTCGTCAGGAGTTCCGCGGTGTGACACGGTCGCTTCGCCTCCTCTCCAGCCCTCACCGACACGGTCAGCGGCATGCGCGTCGCGATCGTGACCGAGGCTTTCCTGCCTGTCATCAACGGCGTCACCAACTCGGTGGTCCAGGTGGTACAGCACCTGGTCCGCGGTGGGCACCAGGTGCTGGTCATCGCCCCGGGCGCGGGTCCGGACAGCTACCACGGCGCGCCAGTCGTGCGGGTTCCGGCGCTGGACCTGCCGGTAGTGGACTCGGTGCCGGTGGGCGTGCCCACCCGCAAGATCGTCACCGCGTTGCGGGACTTCCACCCTGACGTGGTCCATCTGGCCTCCCCGGTGATCGTCGGAGCGCGCGGACTGTGGGCCGCCCGCAGGCTCGGGATACCCACAGTGGCCGTGTACCAGACCGATATCGCCGGGTTCGCCGACTCCTACGGGCTGGGTTTCGCGGCGCGCACCGCGTGGCACTGGACCCGGCGGGTGCACAGTGTCGCCGACCGCACGCTCGCCCCGTCCAGCTCCGCGGCGGCGGCGCTGGCCGCCCACGGCATACCGCGGGTGCACCGCTGGGCCCGCGGCGTGGACACCGCACATTTCTGCCCCTCCCGCCGTGATGAGCCGTTGCGCGCGCAGCTGGCTCCCCACGGCGAGGTGCTGGTCGGCTTCGTCGGCCGGCTGGCGCCGGAGAAGAAGGTGCTGCGACTGTCCGCGTTGCAGGATGCCCCCGGGGTCGCGCTGGTCATCGTGGGTGACGGCCCGGACCGCCGCCAGCTAGCCAAGCGGTTGCCCAGGGCCGCGTTCCTGGGGTTCAAGACCGGCGACGAGCTGGCGCAGGCGTATGCCAGCCTGGACGTCTTCGTCCACACCGGACCCTTCGAGACGTTCTGCCAGGCGGTGCAGGAGGCGCTTGCCTCCGGCCTGCCGGTGATCGCTCCGAACGCGGGCGGCCCACGGGACCTGGTCACCCCCGGCCGCACCGGTTTCCTGCTACCGGAGACTCGGAGGGCCGATGCCGACGCGACCTTCGGCGCCGCGCTGCGCGGCGCGGTCCGCACCCTTGCCAACGATCCGGGGATGCGGACCCGGTACGGCATCGCCGCCCGCCGCTCAGTGCTGCCGCGCACCTGGTCCACGCTCTGCGACGAGCTGCTCGGGCACTACGCCGAGGTCACCGGGCTGGCTGGGCCGTTCTCGGATAACCGGCGGGCGGCCTGAGGCCGATGCGCATCGTCCAGTTGGCGAACTTCTACGGCCCGCGGTCTGGTGGGCTGCGCACCGCACTGCACCACTTGGGCGCCGGGTATGCAGCCCAAGGTCACGAGGTCGTGCTCGTGGTGCCCGGACACCGGCGCACCGACGAGCTGATGCCCAGCGGGGTGCGGCGGATCACCCTGCCGGCCGCGAAGATCCCAGGCACCGGTGGGTATCGCGCGGTCGACCCGTGGCGGGTGCGGGCGCTGCTGGCCGGGCTGCGCCCGGACCGCATCGAGGTATCCGACCGCCTCACCCTGCGCGGGATGGGCCGATGGGCCGCTGCCCACGGGGTGCCCAGTGTGGTGTTCTCGCACGAACGGCTGGACCGGCTGCTGCACCAGTTCCTCGTGCCCGACCCGGCGGCACGCCGGGTGGCTGACTGGGCGAACCGCCGGATGGTGGCCTCCTACGACACGGTGGTGTGCACCACGGGCTTCGCTCGCGCGGAGTTCGACCGGATCGGCGCGCGCAACGTCGTCCAGGTTCCGTTGGGTGTGGACCTGGCCACCTTCGCGCCGTCGGCCCGGGACACCGCGCTGCGTGCCGAGCTGGCCCGGGGAGCTGAGGTGATGCTGGTGCACTGCGGGCGGCTGTCGCCGGAGAAGCACGTGGAGCGCTCCGTGGACACCATCGCCGAACTGCACGAGTCGGGGGAGCGGGTGCGGCTGGTCATCGCCGGTGACGGCCCACGCCGGGCGGCCCTGCAGCGGCGGGCCGCCGGGCTGCCGGTCACCTTCCTCGGGTTCGTGCCCGGCCGGGCAGAGGTGGCCAAGCTGCTCGCCACCTCGGACGTGTCGCTCGCCCCGGGGCCGCACGAGACGTTCGGGTTGGCCGCTCTGGAGGCGCTGGCCTCGGGCACCCCCGTCGTGGTGTCGCGTTCCTCGGCGCTGCGCGAGATCGTCCGTCCGACCTGCGGCGCTGCCGTCGCTGATCATGCCCCGGCCTTCGCGAGCGCGGTCAGCCGACTGCTTGATGCGCCCGAGCAGTCCCGCCGGGCGGCTGCCCGCGCCCGCGCCGAGGAGTTCACCTGGCCCTCCGCGGTGACCGGCATGCTCGGCGCACTCCAGGTTGGTAGCCCTTCAAGTACCGCCAACCCGGTCACGGGCTGCTCGTAACGACAGCCAACCCGGCGGGCAGTCCTGGTGCGGCCAGCGCCGGCCACCCGAGCAAGGCCCGCGGGTTGGCGGCGGTTAGCGACAGCGGTACAGGGCGTTGGCGGTACTTGAAGGGCCACCAACCGTAGGGTGAGCGCTGTGCTGAGAGCTGGGCTGGACAAGGACCCTCGCGATGTTGCTGCGATGTTCGACGGGGTGGCCCGCCGTTATGACCTGACCAACACGGTGCTGTCCTTCGGGCAGGACCGGTGGTGGCGGCGGTGCACCCGGGTCGCCGTCGCTGCCGGATCAGGAGAGCGGGTGCTCGACCTCGCCGCGGGTACCGCAGTGTCCACTGTCGAGCTGGCCCGGGGCGGCGCGCGGTGTGTGGCCGCCGACTTCTCCCTGGGGATGCTCCAGGCTGGTCGACGCGCGGGCCGGCACCGCAAGGTGCCGCTGGTCGGAGCCGACGCGCTGGCGCTGCCGTTCACCGACGGGGCGTTCGACGCGGTCACGATCTCTTTCGGGCTGCGCAACGTGGCCGATCCCGACGCCGCGCTGACCGAGTTGGCCCGGGTCACCCGGCCTGGCGGGCGGCTGGTCGTCTGCGAGTTCTCCACCCCCACCTGGCGGGTGTTCCGCACCGTGTACCTGGAGTACCTGATGGGTGCGCTACCGGCAGTCGCCCGGCGGGTGAGCAGCAACCCGGAGGCATACGTGTACCTCGCCGAGTCCATCCAGGCCTGGCCCGACCAGGCTGCGCTCGCCCAACGGATCGCCGCCGCAGGCTGGACC
Source organism: Pseudonocardiaceae bacterium (assembly GCA_050699975.1). Taxonomy (GTDB): domain Bacteria; phylum Actinomycetota; class Actinomycetes; order Mycobacteriales; family Pseudonocardiaceae. The sequence continues at coordinate 9,109 of JBOHGH010000013.1, forward strand.
GACGTCGAGTGGCGCGACCTCACCGGCGGCATCGTCGCCCTGCACCGGGCGACCAGGCCCTAGCCCCCTTCCCAGACAACCTAACCGGGGCACTGTCCGTGAACTCGACGTCAGCGACATTTCAGTGCTGCCAGACGTGGCTGTCGTCGAGTTCACGGGGACCGACCCGCCCGAGGCAGGGTGATTTGGGAGGGCCAGCGCGATCGCGGGGGGTAGGAGCGCGGGCGGTTCTGTCGGGCTGGCGCTTACACTCGGCCCCTGGGAGTAACTGAACAACCGAGGAGCGGGATGGCCAGCGCCAGCGACAACGATGCGGACGTGATCGTGGTGGGCGCGGGACCCGCGGGTTCGACGGCCGCGGCGTACCTGGCCCGCGCCGGGCTGGATGTGTTGCTGCTGGAGAAGTCCACCTTCCCCCGGGAGAAGGTGTGCGGGGACGGTCTGACCCCGCGCGGTGTCAAGCAGCTCATCGACCTGGGCATCGACACCAGCACTGAGGCCGGCTGGTTGCACAACCGGGGCCTGCGGGTGGTGGGCGGCGGCGTGACGATCGAACTGGACTGGCCCGACCTGGCCAGTTTTCCGCCCTACGGCGCGGTCCGCCAGCGCCGGGACTTCGACGAGATGCTGGCGCGGCATGCCGAGAAGGCCGGCGCCCGGCTGCACGAGCGCACCACGGTGACCGAAGCGATCAGCGACGCGCGCACCGGGCGGGTCACCGGCGTCAAGGGCAGGCAGGGTCCCGACAAGCAGCCAGCGAAATACCAGGCCCCGATCACGCTGGCCTGCGACGGGGTCTCCGCCCGGCTCGCGCTCAGCCTGGGGATGGACAAGCGCGAGGACCGGCCGATGGGCGTCGGGGTGCGTCGCTACTACACCAGCCCCCGCACCAACGACGACTTCCTGGAAAGCCACGTGGAGATCTGGGACTACACCGATCCGCAGCAACCTCAGCTGCTGCCCGGCTACGGCTGGATCTTCGGCATGGGCGATGGCACGTCCAACGTGGGCCTGGGCATCCTGTCGACGTCCAGCGCGTATGGGAAGACCGACTACCGGGCGCTGCTGCGGTCCTGGCTGGACGGCACACCGCAGCAGTGGGGCTTCCGCGAGGGCAATGCGACCGGCAAGATCCTCGGCGCGGCGCTGCCGATGAGCTTCAACCGCACCCCACACTACCGGAGCGGTCTGCTGCTGGTCGGGGACGCCGGCGGTATGGTCAATCCGTTCAACGGCGAGGGCATCGCGTATGCGATGCAGTCCGCCCGGCTGGCCGCCGAGTGCACGGTCCAGGCAATGGCCCGGCCGGAGGGGCCGGCCCGGGAGCGTGCGCTGCAGCGTTACCCCACTGCGCTGCGCGAGGAGTTGGGGGGCTATTTCAGGTTGGGGAACGTGTTCAGCCGGTTGATCGGCCACCCGGCCGTGATGCGGGCGGGAATCCGCCACGCCTTGCCGCGTGCGACGCTGATGCGCTTCATGCTCAAGCTGCTGGCCAACCTCTACGACAGCCGGGACGGCGACGCGATGGACCGGGTGATCACGGCAATGGCCCGGCTGGCGCCCAGCGTGTGATCGCTCAGAGCAGAAACGCCTGATCGAGGCCGGATTTAGGTCAGCCTCAGGGCAGCGCGTGACCCGGCTCGCACGTAGGGTAGTACGGGACGTTCAGGAGACGCCGAAGGAAGGGACGCGAGTGCTGCAGCCCTACGTTCCCCTGGTGATGATGTTCTTGCTAGCGGGGGCCTTCGCGGTGTTCTCCATCGTCGCGGCCCCCCACATCGGGCCGCGACGGTACAACCGGGCCAAGCTCGACGCCTACGAGTGCGGTATCGAGCCGTCGCCACAACCGGTGGTGGGGGCCGGGCGGATGCCGGTGGCGTACTACCTCACCGCGATGCTGTTCATCCTGTTCGACATCGAGATGGTCTTCCTCTACCCGTTCGCGGTGGCCGCGGACTCGCTGGGGATCTTCGGTCTGGTAGAGATCGCCCTGTTCATCGTGACGCTCGGCTTCGCCTACGCCTACGTGTGGCGGCGCGGCGGGCTGGACTGGAACTGATCATGGGACTCGAGGAGAAACTGCCCAGCGGGATCCTGCTGACCAGTGTGGAGAAGCTGGTCAACTGGACACGCAAGTCGTCGCTGTGGCCGGCCACGTTCGGCTTGGCCTGCTGCGCGATCGAGATGATGACCACCGGCGCGCCCCGGTATGACTTGGCCCGTTTCGGGATGGAGGTGTTCCGGGCCTCCCCGCGCCAGGCCGACCTGATGATCGTGGCAGGCCGGGTGAGCAACAAGATGGCTCCGGTGCTGCGGCAGATCTACGACCAGATGCCCGAGCCCCGCTGGGTGCTCTCGATGGGAGTCTGCGCCTCCAGCGGTGGGATGTTCAACAACTACGCGATCGTGCAGGGCGTGGACCACATCGTCCCGGTCGACATGTACCTGCCCGGTTGCCCGCCACGGCCCGAGATGCTCATCGACGCGATCCTCAAGCTGCATGCCAAGATCATGGACGAGCCGCTCGGGCCGAAGCGGGCCGCGGTGAAAGCGGGCCAGCGCACCGAGATGGTGCCCTCCTCGGTGCGGTACGGCCCGCAGAAGGACCCCAGACCTTCGGGAAGCGGCCGGTCCCAGGTCGTCGAAGCTCGGAAGCAGTGAGCGGGATGACCGATAAGGACAAGGACCCCAAGAAGGACGCTGGCCTCGAGCCCGGCCAGCCCAGCTCGGCGGAGTTGAGTCCAGCCGAGCAGGCCGAGCACGAGGGTCGCGGCGGTGTGGTCGCCGGCCGGGCCCGGCAGGGCATGTTCGGCGTTCGTGGCACCGGAGACACCTCCGGGTACGGCGGGCTGGCGCTACCGGCCTACGTCCCGGCCGCGGCTCAGCGGCCCTACGGCGGCTGGTTTGACGAGTTCACCGACGAACTGCTCGCCGCGATGCGCGAGCGCGGGATACCCGCTGAAGCGATCCAGCAGGTCACCGTGGATCGCGGGGAGATCACCTACTACGTGCGTCGCGAGCACCTAGTGGAGCTGTGCCGCACCCTGCGCGACGATCCGGCGCTGCGCTTCGAGCTGTGCAGCTCGGTATCGGGCGTGGACTACGGCCCCGAAGTCGCGCAGCGGCTGCACGTGGCTTACCACCTCACCTCGATGACCTACCGGCGCCGGATCCGGCTCGAGGTCGCCGTTGACGTCGATGATGCCCAGGTGCCCAGCGTGGTCGAGGTCTACCCGACCGCCGACTGGCACGAACGGGAGACCTGGGACATGTTCGGCATCGTCTTCGACGGCCACCCGGCGCTGACCCGCATCCTGATGCCCGACGATTGGGACGGCCACCCGCAGCGCAAGGACTACCCGCTCGGCGGGATCCCGGTGGAGTACAAGGGAGCCGAGATTCCCCCGCCCGACCAGCGGAGGGCGTACTCGTGACCAAGGACACAGAACCAGCGCACACGGTCGCCAGTGGAACCACCAGTGACACCGGGACTGGTGACGGCACCAGCTCGGACCCTTACGCCACCGCGGCCACCGAGCGGGAGACCACCGAGGGCCGGATCTACACCGTCACCGGTGGTGACTGGGACAGCCTGCTCGAGGACTGGAAACACGACGAACGCATCATCATCAACATGGGGCCGCAACACCCTTCCACGCACGGTGTGCTGCGGCTGGTGCTGGAGCTGGAGGGCGAGGTCGTCACCCAGGCCCGCTCGGTGATCGGCTACCTGCACACCGGCATCGAGAAGAACTGCGAGTACCGGACCTGGACCCAAGGCGTCACCTTCGTCACCCGGGCGGACTACCTGGCGCCACTGTTCAACGAGGCGGCCTACTGCCTGGCGACCGAGAAGCTGCTCGGGGTCACCGCGCCGCGGCGGGCGCAGGTGATCCGGGTGCTGCTGATGGAGCTCAACCGGGTCAGCTCGCACCTGGTGGCGATCGCAACCGGCGGGATGGAGCTCGGCGCGCTCACCGGGATGACCGCGGGGTTCCGGGAGCGCGAGGAGGTCCTGCACCTGCTGGAGTTCCTCACCGGCCTGCGGATGAACCACGCGTTCATCCGGCCCGGCGGCGTCGCCCAGGACCTGCCCGAGGGTTACGACACCAAGGTCCGGGACTTCCTGAAGGTGATGGACTCCCGGCTGCCCGACTACGACAAGCTGCTCACCGGGCAGCCGATCTGGAAGCAACGCCTGCACAAGGTGGCCTACCTGCCGCTGGACGGCTGCCTGCAGCTGGGTGTCACCGGTCCGATCCTGCGCTGCGCCGGGCTGGAGTGGGACCTGCGCAAGGTCGAGCCCTACTGCGGCTACGAGGAGTACGACTTCGAGGTCCCCACCTCCACCGACGCCGACGCCTACGCTCGCTACCTGCTGCGGGTGGAGGAGATCCACCAGTCACTCAAGATCGTGGCGCAGTGCCTGGACAAGCTGGAGCCCGGCCCGGTGATGGTGGAGGACGGCAAGATCGCGTGGCCGGCCCAGCTGTCCATCGGCGCCGACGGGATGGGCAACTCGCTGGAGTACGTCCGCAAGATCATGGGACAGTCCATGGAGGCGCTGATCCACCACTTCAAGCTGGTCACCGAGGGCTTCGCAGTGCCGCCGGGTCAGGTCTACTCCGCGGTGGAGTCCCCGCGCGGTGAGTTGGGCTACCACCTGGTCTCCGATGGTGGGACCCGGCCGCTGCGGGTGCACGTCCGGGATCCCAGCTTCGTCAACCTGCAGTCCATGCCGGCGATGAGCGAGGGCGGCCTGGTGGCCGACGTCATCGCCGCGGTGGCGTCGATCGACCCGGTGATGGGAGGTGTGGACCGGTGAGCCCAACCGTGAACGCCGCTGTGGACACCAGCGTGTTCGACGAGCAGACCCGGCAACGGGCTCAGGAGATCATTGCCCGCTACCCGCAGCCACGGTCGGCCCTGCTGCCGCTGTTGCACCTGGTACAGAGCGGGCAGGGGTACGTCACCCAGGCCGGGATCGCGTTCTGCGCGCAGCTACTGGAGATCACCACCGCCGAGGTGAGCGCGGTGGTCACCTTCTACACGATGTACAAGCGCAAGCCCAGTGGTGAGCACCTGGTCAGCGTCTGCACCAACACGCTGTGCGCGGTGCTGGGCGGCGATCAGATCTACGCCAGGCTGCGCAAGCAGCTCGGGGTCGGTCACGAGGAGACCGCAGGCACGCCGGGCTCGAAGGGCTCGATCACCCTGGAGCACGCCGAGTGCCTGGCGGCCTGCGATCTGGCTCCGGTGCTCCAGGTGAACTACGAGTTCTACGACAACCAGACCCCGGAGTCGGCCGTGGCGCTGGTAGACGCGCTGCGCCGCGGGGACCGGCCGGCACCGGACCGTGGTGCGCCGTTGACCGACTGGAGGACCGCTGAACTGGAGCTGGCCGGCTTCTTCGGCACGCCCGAGGAGATCCGGGCCGCAGTGGACTCGCCGTCGGCGGCACCTGAGACGCTGGCCGGCAACCGGCTCGCGGAGCAGATGGGCTGGCAGGCGCCGTCAATGCCGGACGAGGTCTCGCTGCCCGCAGTTCCCGACAAGAAGTAACCAGAGAGAGCAGGAGGAGCCGTGATCAAGCGGACGCTCACCCCGGTGCTGACCCGGCGGTGGCTGTCGCCGAAGTCCTGGACCCTCGACACCTACACCCAGCTCGAGGGGTATACGGCGCTGCGCACCGCGCTGGCCGCACACCCCGATCAGCTGATCCAGCTGATCAAAGACTCCGGCCTGCGGGGACGCGGCGGCGCGGGTTTCCCCACCGGGCTGAAGTGGAGCTTCATCCCGCAGGTCAAGCCGGGTGAGCAGCCGGCGGGGGCAGCGGCCAAGCCCAAGTACCTGGTGATCAACGCAGATGAGGGGGAGCCGGGCACCTGCAAGGACGTGCCGTTGATGATGGCCGACCCGCACTCGCTGATCGAGGGCTGCATCATCACCAGCTACGCGATCCGCGCGCACGAGTGCTACATCTATGTGCGCGGTGAGATGCTGCACTGTCACCGCCGGTTGCAGCAGGCGGTTACGGAGGCCTACCAGGCCGGGTATCTGGGCAAGGACATCCTCGGCACCGGTTTCGACCTCGACATCATCATCCACGCCGGCGCGGGCGCCTACATCTGCGGCGAGGAGACCGCGCTGCTGGACTCGCTGGAGGGCCGGCGTGGCCAGCCCCGGCTCAAGCCGCCGTTCCCGGCCACCTCCGGGCTCTACGCCGCACCCACCGTGGTGAACAACGTCGAGACCATCTGCAGCGTGCCCTACATCGTCAGCGGCGGGTCGGACTGGTTCCGTGCGATGGGCAGCGAGAAATCCCCCGGCCCCAAGATCTACTCGATCTCCGGGCACGTGCAGCGGCCGGGCCAGTACGAGGCCCCGCTGGGCATCACGCTGCGCGAGCTGCTGGAGATGGCCGGCGGGGTGACGGGCGGCGAGCTGAAGTTCTGGACACCGGGCGGGTCGTCCACCCCGCTGCTCACCGCCGAGCACCTCGACATCCCGCTGGACTTCGAGGGTGCCGCGGCGGCCGGCACCATGCTGGGCACCACCGCGATCATGGTCTTCAACCAGACGGTGAGCGTGCCCTGGGCCGTGATGAAGTGGACCGAGTTCTACAAGCACGAGTCCTGCGGAAAGTGCACACCGTGCCGGGAGGGGACCTACTGGTTGCTCCAGATCCTGGAGCGGATGCTGCGCCACGAGGGCACCCCGTCAGATGTGGACACCATGCTGGACGTCTGTGACAACATCCTGGGCCGATCGTTCTGCGCGCTCGGTGACGGGGCCGCCAGCCCGATCACCAGTGCGATCAAGTATTTCCGGCCGGAGTTCCTGCAGCTGTGCGCCAAGCAACCCGGGTTCGCCACATCTGCCCAGCAAGGCAACCAGCAGGTCAAGGAGCCGATCACGTTCGCAGGATCGAACCGATGACGGTGGCAGCGCAGGCTGGCAGCGGCCCAGGCGCCGAGCGTGCCGTTCCGGAGGGGCACGTCCGGCTGACCATCGACGGCCGCGAAGTAGACGCCCCCAAGGGCGAGCTGGTGATCCGAACCTGTGAGCGGCTGGGCATCATCGTCCCGCGGTTCTGCGACCACCCGCTGCTCGAGCCGGCCGGAGCCTGCCGGCAGTGCCTGGTCGAGGTGGAGCTGGGCGGGCGCCCGATGCCCAAGCCGCAGGCCAGCTGCACCATCACGGTGGCCGACGGCATGGTCGTCAAGACCCAGCACACCTCGGCGGTGGCGGACAAGGCGCAGCAGGGCGTGATGGAACTGCTGCTGATCAACCACCCGCTCGACTGCCCGATCTGTGACAAGGGCGGCGAGTGCCCGCTGCAGAACCAGGCGCTGTCCAACGGCCGGGCGGACTCCCGGTTCCTCGAGACCAAACGCACCTTCGCCAAACCGATTGCGATCTCCTCGCAGGTGCTGCTGGACCGCGAGCGCTGTGTGCTCTGCGCCCGCTGCACCCGGTTTTCCGAGCAGATCGCCGGGGACCCATTCATCGACATGCTCGAACGCGGGCCGAACCAGCAGGTGGGGGTGGCCCTCGACTCGCCCTTTCAGTCCTACTTCTCCGGCAACACCATCCAGATCTGCCCGGTCGGCGCGCTGACCAGCGCCGCCTACCGGTTCCGGTCCCGGCCCTTCGACCTGGTCTCCACCCTGGGTGTGTGCGAACACTGCGCTTCGGGCTGTGCGCAGCGCACCGACTGGCGGCGGGGCATCGTGCTGCGCCGGCTCGCCGGTCACGACCCCGAGGTCAATGAGGAGTGGAACTGCGACAAGGGCCGCTTCGCCTTCGAGTACGCCCGCGGCGAAGACCGCATCACCCGGCCGCTGATCCGGGACAGCTACGGTGCGCTGAAGCCGGCGTCGTGGACCGATGCGCTGCAGGCCGCGGCCACCGGGCTGCTCGCGAGCCGGGATGGCGGTGCCGGGGTGCTCGCCGGTGGCCGGCTCACCGTCGAGGACGCCTACGCCTACGCGAAGTTCGCCAGGGTCGCGCTGGGTACCCACGACATCGACTTCCGCGCGCGGCCGCACTCGGCCGAGGAGCTGGGCTTCCTCGCCGCACACGTGGTCGGCGTCAGCCCCGACTCCGGTGGGGTGACCTACCGCGACCTCAGCGCTGCCCCCGCGGTGCTCTGCGTGGCGTTCGAGCCGGAGGAGGAGTCGCCGATCGTCTTCCTCCGGCTGCGCCGCGCCGCCCGGGACCGCGCCATGCCGGTGTTTCACCTCGGGCAGTTCAGCACTGCCGCGGTGCGCAAGACCTTCGGCATGCTGCTGCGGGTGCCGCCCGGTGGCGAACCGGGTGCCCTGGACACCTTGGACGGTCCGGCGCTGGATGCGTTGCGCGCGCCAGGGGCGGTACTGCTGGTCGGCGAACGCGCCGCCGAGGTGCCCGGGCTGTACTCGGCGGTGGCCCGGTTGGCCGCGGGTACCGGGGCCCGGATCGCCTGGATCCCGCGACGAGCCGGTGAGCGGGGCGCCTTGGAGGCCGGGGCGGCGCCGACCCTGCTGCCCGGCGGCCGGCTGGTCGCGGACCCGGAGGCTCGCGCCGAGGTCGAGCGTGCATGGGGCGTGACGCTGCCGAGCCAGCCTGGCCGCGACACCACCGGGATCCTCGCCGCAGCAGCGGCCGGGCAGCTGGACGGGCTGGTCATCGGCGGCGTGGACCCGGCCGATCTGCCGGACCCCCGGCTGGCCGAGCAGGCGCTGAGCCGGGCCAGGTTCGTGGTGAGCCTGGAGATGCGGCCGTCGGCCGTGACCAAGGCGGCCGATGTCGTGTTGCCGATCGCATCCACAGTCGAGAAGGCAGGTAGCTACCTGGACTGGGAAGGCCGCCGCCGCGAGTTCGCCACCACGATCACCGCCACCACCGCGGGGGCCGGCGCGACCCTGCCGGACTGCCGGGTGCTGGACAGCCTCGCCATCGAGATGGATGTCGACCTGTTCACCCAGACCCCCGCCGCCGCGTGGGGCGGTTTCGCCGCGCTCGGTAGGTACTCGGGTGCCGATGGGGCCTTGCGCGGGGAGTCCCCGCAGGTGACCGCCGCACCGGTTGCGCAGGTCAGCGACGGACAGGCGTTGCTGGCCACCTGGCGCCGGTTGCTGGACAACGGATCGATGCAGGACGGCGAGCCGCACCTGGCCGGCACCGCCCGGCCTGCCGTAGCGCTGCTGTCCGAGGCCACCGCCACCGAGCTCGGGGTGCACATCGGGGGGAAGGTCACGGTATCCACCACGCAGGGCTCGGTGACGCTGCCGGTCGCGGCCGCCGACCTGCCCGCAGGGGTGGTGTGGATCCCGGGTAACTCCGGACCGGCTACCGTCCGGAGCGGCCTCGGTGCCGGCCACGGCGCCGTGGTCACCGTGCGGGGCGGGAACGGGAGGTAAGCCATGACACCCACCGAGGCGCTGCTCGCCGACGACCCGCTGTGGCTCACCGCGCTGAAGGTCGTCGTGATCTTCGTGTTCCTCATGGTCATGACCCTGTTCATGATCTGGATGGAGCGCCGGGTGGTCGGGCGCATGCAGCACCGGCCGGGCCCCAACCGGGTCGGGCCCTTCGGGTTGCTGCAGTCCCTGGCCGACGGGCTCAAGCTGGCGTTCAAGGAGGACATCACGCCCGTCCTGGCGGACCGCTGGGTGTACGTGCTGGCCCCGGTGATCTCCGCGGTCACGGCGTTCACGGCGTTCTCGGTGATCCCGCTCGGCGGTGAGGTGTCGATCTTCGGTGAGCCGACCGTGCTGCAGATCACCGACCTGCCCGTCGGTGTGCTCGTGGTGCTGGCCGCCTCCTCGCTGGGCGTCTACGGGATCGTGCTGGCCGGCTGGGCGTCGGGTTCGCCCTACCCGCTGCTGGGCTCGCTGCGCTCGGCCGCCCAGGTGATCTCCTATGAGATCGCCCTCGGGATGTCGATCGTCGCGGTGATCCTGTACGCGGGCTCACTGTCCACCGCGGACATCGTGGAGGCGCAGTCACAGCAGTGGTGGTTCGTGTTCCTGCTGTTCCCCAGCTTCGCGGTGTTCGTCGTAGCGATGGTGGGTGAGACCAACCGCGCCCCGTTCGACCTGCCCGAGGCGGAGTCGGAGCTGGTCGGTGGTTTCCACACCGAGTACTCGTCGCTGAAGTTCGCGCTGTTCTTCCTCGCCGAGTACGTCAACATGGTCACCGTCTCGGCCATGGCGACCACGCTGTTCCTGGGCGGCTGGCACGCCCCCTGGCCGCTGGCCGGCGGGCCGCTGGATAGCGGCTGGTGGGGACCGCTGTGGTTCATCGGCAAGACGTTGGCCTTCTTGTTCGTGTTCATCTGGCTGCGGGGAACCCTGCCGCGGTTCCGTTACGACCAGTTCATGGCGCTGGGCTGGAAGGTGCTGGTGCCGGCCAGCCTGGTCTGGATCGTGGTGGTGTCCGCCGTCCGGGCGCTGCGCAGCGTCGACGTCACCGGGCCCGAGATCCTCGTGGTCGGCGGCATCCTGCTGGGCGCCCTGGTGCTCGTCGCATTCCTGCTGCCCGAGCGCAGGTCGGCCGGGCCCGGTTCGGTCCAGCTCACTACCGGTCAGCGCAGCCACGACGTGCCTACCGCGGGCTCGGACTACCCACTGCCCCCGCTGGACCTGGTGGTGCCGGCACCACCGCGCCGGCGCGCTGCAGTGACCACAGGTGCGCCACCGAGCACGCAGGAGGAGGACGACCATGGGACTGCTTGATCCGGTCAAGGGTTTCGGGGTCACCTTCTCGACGATGTTCAAGAAGGTCGTGACCGAGGAGTACCCGGAGGTCAAAAAGATCACCGCCCCCCGGTTCCACGGTAAGCACCAGCTCAACCGGCACCCAGATGGGCTGGAGAAGTGCGTGGGGTGCGAGCTGTGCGCCTGGGCCTGCCCGGCGGACGCCATCTACGTCGAGGGCGGCGACAACACCGATGAGGCCCGCTACTCGCCAGGGGAGCGCTACGGCGAGATCTACCAGATCAACTACCTGCGCTGCATCGGCTGCGGACTGTGCATCGAGGCCTGCCCGACCCGCGCGTTGACCATGACCAACGAGTACGAGGTGGCCGACGACAACCGCCAAGACCTCATCTACACCAAGGAGGACCTGCTCGCGCCGCTGCTGACCGGAATGGAGCAGCCCCCGCACCCGATGCGGCTGGGCGACAGTGAGCAGGACTACTACGTGCAGGGTCCGACCCTGGAGCGTCGTTCGGGCGCGGTAGGCGAGGAAGAGCGGTGACCACGCTGGGTGTCCTGCTCGGAGTGCCGCTGCCGTCCCCGGTGTCGAGTGACACCATCGGCATGGGGGAGACCGTCGCGTTCTGGATCCTGGGTCCGCTGGCGCTGGCCGGCGGGCTGGGGATGGTGTTCGCCCGCAACGCGGTGCATTCGGCGCTGTGGCTGGCGCAGACCATGCTGTGCCTGGGTGCGCTGTACATGGTCCAACAAGCGCCGTTCCTGGGTTTCGTGCAGATCATCGTTTATACCGGCGCGATCATGATGCTGTTCCTGTTCGTCCTGATGCTGGTGGGCAAGGAAAGCGTCGACTCGGTGGTCGAAGTGCTGCGCGGTCAGCGGGTCGCCGCGGCGCTGGCCGGGATCGGGCTGGCCGTGCTGCTGGTGGGGATGCTGGGCCGGGCCTTCACCGGGGTCACCGCGGTTGGGCTGGTCGGAGTCAACACCACCGGCGGCGGTAACGTCGCCAACCTCGGCCGCATCCTGTTCACCGACTACCTGTTCCCCTTCGAACTCACCTCCGCGTTGCTGATCAGCGCCGCAGTCGGCGCGATGGTGCTGACGTTCACCGAGCGAACCAAGGAGGGCAGGCTGACCCAGCGAGAGCGGGTGGATGCCCGGATCCGCGGTGCGCGTCCCTCCCCGCTGCCTGGCCCCGGCGTCTTCGCCACCATGAACTCGGTGGCCACCCCGGCTCTGCTGCCCGACGGTTCGGTGGCGCCCGAGTCGCTGTCCGAGCTGCTGGAGTCCACCTCCCGCGAGCGTCTGGACGACGACGTGCGCAGCGTTGCGGGTGCTGGTGCAGACCCTGATACTCGCGCCCTGCCCGGGCCGGTGCCACCCGAGGAGGACAGCCGGTGACGCCGACCTATTATCTCCTGCTGTCGGCGTTGCTGTTCACCATCGGCGCGGCTGGTGTGCTGGTGCGCCGCAACGCGGTGGTGGTGTTCATGTGCATCGAGCTGATGCTCAATGCGGTGAACCTGACCCTGATCACCTTCTCCAGGATCAACGGCACCCTGGACGGGCAGATCATGGCGTTCTTCGTGATGGTCGTGGCTGCCGCCGAGGTGGTGGTCGGTCTGGCCATCATCATGGCGATCTTCAAGACGCGTCGCTCGGCCTCGGTCGACGCCGCCAACCTGCTGAAGTACTGAGGCGCGTCCCGACCACGCATGTTCCCTAGCTGGCATGTCCGGGCCCCGTCCGTGAACTCGACGCCAGCGACCTGTCAGTCATGCCAGACGTAGCTCCCGTCGAGTTCACGGAGGGCGCCGTGTCCTGCGCCGCGCCGTGCTGGAAAGCCAGATAGCGACGGCGGTCACCGGCAGACGATGTTGTCCACGTCGATGTCCCATGATTCGGTGTCAGCGGCCGAGACGGCGAACCGGAAGTCCGTCAACGGACCCGGATCGGCCGGAGTCTCACCCACCAGCATGTCGCGCACGTAGAACCGCAGGTGACCGTCGGCGCGAACCACCTTCACCGGTACCACCTCGTTAGCCGCGATCTTGGCGATCGCAGTGCCCGTCGGCTCCACGAAGTCCTGGTAGACACCGTTGGTGCACTTGGGCTTCGCGCAGATCAACGGGTAGATCGTCCGGCCCTGGGGGCTGGGTCCGAACGCGAGCCATTGGGGCCGATCACTGCGCGGGTTGAGGATCAGCGCAACGCCGCCGGGGCCGGCCTTCGCGTACTGCGGGATGGTGATGTCGAACGTCATCTGCTCGAAAGCGCCGGTAAGGGTCACGGGTTCGAGTGAGGTGTCGATCTCTGCGCCCGGTCGCACGACAAACCTCAGCTGTCCGCCGCTCTGCCCCACGATGCCCGACGCCTCGGGCGCCAGCCACTTCTCCGGGTCGAGGGTGGGGTCGGAGAAGTCGTCGGAGAAGACAGTATCGCCGGCCGGGGTGAACGGCACGACCGGTGCCGTGTCCGGCGCGACCGGGGTCTCGCTGACCGGGCCTACGTTGAACAGGACGGTGGCGACGACCGCCGCCACCGTAGCTCCCCCGGCAAGCAGCGCTCGGCCGCGTCCCTGGCCGGTGACCGGCTCGGCCGCGGCTCCCACGCCGGACGTGACGTCGCCGCTCACCGCCCGGCCACGCCGGATGACAAGATCGCCGCTGGTGTCATCCTGCCGGCACCGGGGCAGCGGCAACTGCCGGCGCTGCAGCGTCTGCTGGGTAGACGCGAACAACTCGCCGAGCCGGACCTCGCGCCCCGTGCCGTCGGCCCGGATGGCGGCGAGCAGAGCGTCGGTGAACGCGGTGTGCGGTTCGCCCACGACGTAGCGACCCGGCTCGGTGGCCTCGGTGGAGGTGAGCACGTACATTCCCCGGACGTCGGTATCGACGATCGTTTCGGCTGCCGCCGTTACCTCGTCGTCGACGGAGATCGCGGACTGCCAGCCCAGCGCTTGACCCGAGAAGCAGCAGTCGAGCACGAGGACGCGCACCCGCGCACAGGCCCTCTCAACCTGCTCCTTGACCATCTGCAGCGGGACCGAGTTGCCCTCAGGCCGGCCCGGGTCGGTCCTGCGCAGGGCGAGGTTGAGCCGCATCCTGCTGTCGAGGAGGCCGTGCCCGGCGTAGTAGACGAACAGCACGTCCGAGGCGGCGGCGCACGCGTCGCTCAGGTCCCGCATGAACGAGTCGACCGAGCGCGGGTTGCGACCCACCACACACACGTCGGGAGAGGGGGAGAAGACGGCGCTCGGGCCGTGAGTCAACGCCGCGCGCAGCGACGTGAGATTCTTCCGGACCGCGGGGATGTCAGGCAGGTCGTGCGACTGGTAGTCGCTCGTGCCCAGCAGCAGTAGCCGGCACCGCGACGGCTCCGGGTAGTAGCTAGGCATTGTCGTCGTCCGGCTCCAGGAACCGCCGAGCGCGCTCCATCAGCTCGGCGCGGTCCTGCGCCCGGTCGACCTTGAGCTCGAGTTCTGTCCCATCGGCCCGCATATAGCGCACGTGCAACGCACCGGAGTTGCGGCGCAGCACAAGCCAGTCGTAGACCTTCTTGACGAGTAGGGCCGCCAATAGCTGATCGCGATCTGGGCCGGTGGCGTTAGCATGGCCCCCACCACCGGGGCCGCAGCTACCTGCGCAGGCGCAACTGTCCTACCCTTCGGCACATGAAGCGTGTCCTGCTGGGTGCCACATCGATCTATCTACTGTTCGCAGTGATCGGACGATTCGTCGAGGCCATGGGTGCGGTCGAGTGCGAATGCGAACCGGATTGCTGGTGCAAGAAGCCGATCTTGAGCACATTCCGCTGGGTTTTCCCGGTCGGGCACAGAGGCGCCAGCTGCTCGTGACCTGTCGCCAGGCAGGAGCCATCACCCGCTCTGATCGCCGACCCTAGTGGTACCAGCTGTATAAAGGTACCGTTCTACGGTATGGCGAAGGAGAAGGTCACGCTCACCTTGGACGCTGAGCGACTGGCGGCGCTACGGACGCAGGTGGGCAGCAGAAGCCTGTCGGCCACAGTCGATGCGGCGATCGCCGCATATCTCGACCGCCTTGTGCACCTGGCTGCGGTGGATGACTGGCTGGCTGAGCTGCAAGCTGAGCACGGACCGGTACCGATGGAGACACTTGAGTGGGCTGCCCGCCTGATCGACGACTGGCAGTCCAACGCAAACCCGACCGCACCCCGGTGCGCCAGCTGATGTTGCTCCTGGACAGTGAAGCGCTCTCGGCCATCGCGCACGGCCCCGCAGAGCGACGTGACCGGGTGCGCGCCCTCCTCATCGAGACCAGCCGTCGTCAGCTCCCGATCGGCACAGTCGCTGCCGTACTCGCCGAGGTTGTCCGAGGTCGCCCTGCCGACGCGAGCGTTTTCGCCGGTCTGAGGCGCGAGCGTGTCCAGGTTCATCCGATCGACACCCGGGTCGGAGTGCGCGCTGGACAACTGCTGGGCAGCGCCCGGGCCAATTCGGCCCTGGCGGTCGATGCCTTCCTGGTCGCGGTAGCCGATCTGGCGGGCGGCGCCGTTATAGCCACCGTCGACCTGGAGGACCTACGCCGGCTCTCCGCGTACGCCACCCGGGTAACGGTCGCAGCCATCGGATGAGCGCGATGCGGATGGAGGCTCGCCCCTCTGACTCGAGGGACTGTCAACCCCGCCCGGGGATACCGAAGCGGTGACGCAGGCTGTCCAATTCCCACACCTGCCGCCGGGCCCCGCCGGTCCAGGGTGCGCACCAGGTCGCGGGCGATGGGGTCGTTGCGGATCCGGGTCGGGGCCAGGCGGTCGGCGGTGTCCAGGTGCCGGACTGCCTCCGCGTCGCGCTGCGCCCCGTCCTGCACCAGCGCCCGGGCCAGATCGAAATGCAGTGCCGAAGATCTTTCCTGGCTGTTGAGCGCGGCCACGTCCAGCGGCGTGCGGGTCGCTGACTCGTAGGCCCGGCCGCCCTCCCCGAGCTCGATACCAATCCCCAACCGCCACACTGCGACATTGGTAGGACCGAAGTGCATGCGCAGACCGTTGCGTTCCCCGATCTGCGCGGCGATTGCTGCGGCCTCGGCCAGGTGCGCCTGCGCGTCGTCGTGCTGCTGGCTCCGTGCCGCGCACTGCGCCGCGGACAGATGCAGAAAGCCGAGCATCTCCGCATGCAGTGTGTCCTCGCTGCGCGGCCGAGCGGATCGTCCGAGCTCGTCGATCCCAGCGGTGAGAACCCGTGACGCGTGACGACGCGCGGTCAGCAGCATCAGTTTTCCTGCCCAGGACCACCTGGTAAAGCCAATCAGCCCGGGGTCGCCGTAGCGGCAGGCCATGTCGTATCCGCGTCTGGCCACCGAGACCGACAGGTCTACATCGCCCGCGATCTTGTTCGCGACGATACCGGCCACAACGCAGACCTTCACGAGTGCGGTGAAGGCTCGGGGTCGGTCGGCCGGTCCGGCGGTCAGCGCGTGCGCCTGCAGCTCGGTCAGCAGCGTGCCCAGATCACGCCCTGCCAGCGAGTATTGGCCCTGGTCACGATACTTGTTCGCGCGTTCGGCCCAGGCCGTCAGCTCGTCGAGTGGTCGTGGCGCGACGTCGGGTACCTCGTCGGGGTCGAAGTCGTTGAGCGCCAGGCTGATCCCGGGCAGCGCCGCCTGGCCCTCAACGGTCGCCCGGTCTGGTGCCAGGTAGGGTTGGCCGGTCAGGTCGGCCACAGAGCAGCCGAGCGCGTCGGCCAGGTCCTCGATCAGACCGCGCCGGTTGAACCCCCGTTTCCCCTGTTCCAGCAGCGACAGGTAGGACTTGCTGATTCCGGCCAACCCAGCTACGACGTCCAGGCTCAACCCGCGACGGCGCCGGACGATGCGCACCCGGGCACCGATCGTC
This sequence comes from Pseudonocardiaceae bacterium, assembly GCA_050699975.1. Taxonomy (GTDB): domain Bacteria; phylum Actinomycetota; class Actinomycetes; order Mycobacteriales; family Pseudonocardiaceae. Next base: position 25,686 of record JBOHGH010000013.1, read on the forward strand.
AGCGCGTCGTCAGCCTTCACCAAACACCACCTTCACCTCGATCAGAGTGTCAACTCAGGTTACGACTGAAGTTGCTTACCGGGCGCGACGAGGGGGTGGTGGTCGGTCACGGCCACGCCCCTAAACTGAGGCGACGGTGACGACGTGGTAGCCGGTGCTGCCTCGGTGTGCTGGAGTGCTGCCAGATCTGCTTGCTCATACCGACGAACGGAGTGCCCGGCATGACCGAGGTCTTGCCCGCGGGGGGAGCCGCGCAGTACGCGTGGCTACTCGTCGCGCTGCCTGCCCTCGGCGCGCTGGTGCTGCTGGTCGGCGGCCGCCGCACCAATGCCTGGGGGCACCTGCTGGGTTGCGCGACGGTGCTCACGTCCTTCGGCTATGGCGTGGTGCTGTTCGTCGAGTGGCTCGCCCTGGGTGCCGAGGAGCGGACCCGGGAGCTGAACCTGGGCACCTGGTTCGCGGTCAACTCGCTACAGGTCGACTACGGACTGCGGCTGGACCCGCTGTCACTGACCTTCGTGCTGCTCATCACCGGTGTCGGCGGGCTGATCCACCTGTACTCGATCGGCTACATGAGCCACGATCCTGGGCGGCGCCGGTTCTTCGGGTACTTCAACCTGTTCATCGCGGCGATGCTCATCCTGGTGCTGGCGAACAACTTCGTCACGCTCTACCTCGGCTGGGAAGGTGTGGGCCTGGCCTCCTACCTGCTCATCGGCTGGTATCAGAACCGCCCGAGTGCCGCGACGGCGGCGAAGAAGGCCTTCCTGATGAACCGGGTCGGCGACGTCGGCCTGGCCCTGGCGATCTTCCTGATCTGGCGGTCGCTGGGCACCGTGCAGTTCTCCGAGGTGTTCGCCCGCGCCGGGGAGATCAGTGGGCCCACCCTGCTGGCGATCACCCTGCTGCTGCTGCTCGGGGCCTGCGGCAAGTCCGGCCAGTTCCCGCTGCAGGACTGGTTGCCCGACGCGATGGAGGGGCCGACCCCGGTCTCCGCCCTGATCCACGCCGCGACGATGGTGACCGCCGGTGTCTACCTCATCGCCCGGTGTAACCCGCTCTACAACCTCACCGAGACCGGGCGGTTGGCCGTCGTGGCGATCGGTGTGATCACCCTGCTGATCGGGGCGATCATCGGCTGTGCCTACGACGACATCAAGAAGGTGCTGGCCTACTCCACGGTCAGCCAGATCGGGTACATGATCCTGGCCGTCGGGCTGGGCCCCGCTGGTTACGCGCTGGGCATCCTGCACCTGCTCACCCACGGCTTCTTCAAGGCGGTGCTGTTCCTCGGTGCGGGCTCGGTGATGCACGCGATGCACGACGAGGTCGACATGCGCCGGATGGGCGGGCTCGCCCGGCACCTGCCGATCACTTTCGTCCTCTTCACCACGGGTTACCTGGCGCTGGTCGGGTTCCCGTTCCTGTCCGGGTTCTTCTCCAAGGACGCGATCATCGAGGCCGCATTCGGCGCGGGTGGCGCCCAGGGCTGGGTCTTCGGCGGGGCCGCGATGCTGGCCGCGGGGATCACCGCCTTCTACATGACCCGCCTGATGCTCATGACGTTTTTCGGCGAGGAGCGCTGGCGCAACCTGCGCACTCCCGATGGCGAGAGCTATCACCCGCACGAGTCGCCGGCGGTGATGTGGGTGCCCATGGTGCCGCTGGCGATCGGCTCGGTCGGCGTGGGCTACTTCCTGTACTCGGGTGAACGGCTGGCGCACTGGCTGGAGCCGTCGCTGGGCGCTTTGGCGCACAGCACCGTCGCCCCGTTCCCGGTCGAGCTCGTCCCGTGGCTCACTGTGCTGATCTCCGCGGCGGGTGCCGTGGCGGCCTGGCTGTTCGTCGGCCGGCAACGGGTTCCGGTGCGCCGGCCCGAGCGGGTCTCGCTGCCGGTGGCTGCGGCCCGGGCCAACCTCTACGCCACCGCGATCAATGAGGCGATCATCGCCCGGCCCGGTACCTGGCTCACCCGGGCGCTGGTGTTCGTGGACAACAAGGGCGTCGACGGGGTGGTCAACGGCACCGCGGCGCTGCTCGGCGGCACGTCAGGCCGGCTGCGCAGGCTGCAGACCGGGTTCGTGCGCAGCTACGCGCTGGGCATGCTGGGAGGCTCGGTCGTGGTGATCGCCTTGCTGCTGGCGGTGAGCTACCAATGAGCGTGGTGCCAACCGGCGGAGGTCTGCTGCTGGCGATGCTGCTGCTGCCCCTGGTGGGCAGCGTGCTGGTCGCGCCGATGCGCTCCGCTCCGGCCGCGGCGAAGGCCACCGCGCTGGTGTTCGCGCTGGGCGAGCTGGTGCTGGCCGCGCTGGCCTGGTCAGAGTACGTTCCGGGCGGCGGGCGGCTGCAGCTGCTGCTGTCCACCGAGTGGATCCCCGCCTTCGGGGCTCGCTTCGCGCTCGGTGTCGACGGCATCGCGCTGGTGATGATCGCGCTGCTCGCCGTGCTGGTGCCGATCGTGATGGGGTCGTCCTGGGAGGAGAAGCTGCCCGAGGGCCGCAGCGCGGCGGGGTTCTACGCCCTGCTACTGGCGACCCAGTCGATGATGATCGGGGTCTTCGCGGCCACCGACGTGTTCCTGTTCTACCTGTTCTTCGAGGTCATGCTGGTGCCGATGTACTTCCTGATCGGCCGCTTCGGCGGACCGCGACGGCAGTACGCGGCGGTGAAGTTCTTCCTGTACTCGCTGCTGGGCGGGCTGGTCATGCTGGCCAGCGTGATCGGCGTGTTCGTGGTGAGCTCGCAGCGGCTGGGCCAGGGCACCTTCGACTGGACCACCCTGGTGAGCATCGCCGGGAGCATCCCGCAGAGCACCCAGATCTGGCTGTTCCTCGGGTTCTTCGTCGCGTTCGCGATCAAGGCGCCGCTGGTGCCGCTGCACACCTGGCTGCCCGACGCCGGTGCCGAGGCTCCGATAGGCGTCGGCGTGTTGCTGGTCGGCGTGATGGACAAGGTCGCCATCTACGGCTTCCTGCGCTACTGCCTGCCGCTGTTTCCCGAAGCGTCCCGCGCACTGGCCCCGCTGGTGCTGGTGCTCGCCGTCGCCGGGATCATCTACGCCGCGCTGCTCGCCGTCGGCCAGTCCGACCTGAAGCGGTTCGTGGCCTACACCTCGGTAGCGCACTTCGGCTTCATCGGACTGGGCGTGTTCGCCTTCTCCACCCAAGCTCAGGCCGGTGCGGTGCTCTACATGGTCAACCACGGCATCTCCACCGGCATGCTGTTCATCGTGGTCGGCATGCTGATCGCCCGCGGCGGCTCCCGGCTGATCAACGACTACGGCGGGGTGGCGGCACTGGCACCGGCGCTGGCCGGGATGATGCTGCTGGCCGGGCTGTCCTCGCTGGCGCTACCCGGCACCAACTCGTTCGTCTCTGAGTTCATGGTGCTCGTCGGCTCCTACCCGCGCCAGCCGATCTTCACGATCATCGCCACCGCGGGGATCATCCTGGCCGCGCTGTATGTGTTGTGGGTCTACCAACGGGTCATGCAGGGCCCCGTGCGGGGCGCGGCCGTGGTCGGGGCGCTGGATGGGCCGGGGACCGCGACGGCGCCGGAAGCTGCCGCGCAGCGGCAGCGTGCCCGGTTCCCCGACCTGTCGATCCGGGAGGTCGCTGTGCTGGCGCCGCTGGTGGCGCTCATCCTGCTGCTCGGGTTCTACCCGCAGCCGGTGCTGGATGTGATCAACCCTTCGGTCGGGGCCACGCTGACCGAAGTAGGCCTGACCGATCCGGTCGTCGAGCAGGGAGGCAACTGAGGTGCTCGGCGGTGAATCTCTCGGGGGGTACCTGGCGCAGCTACCGCTGCTGCAAGCGCCCGCGATCGACTACGGGGCGATCGCCCCGGTGCTGGTGGTACTCGGGGCGGCATGCATCTCCGTGCTGGTAGAGGCGTTCGTGCCCCGCTCGGCGCGATGGGCGGCTCAGGTCGGGCTGTCGCTGCTCACGCTGGGGACGGCCGGTGCCGCGCTGGGTGTGCACCTCTACTCGTTCTCCCGAGACGGCACCAGCGACGTCGTGACGCTGGCCGGGACGGTGGCCGTCGACGGCCCCGCGCTGTTCCTGTGGGGCACGCTGCTCGCGCTGGGTCTGGGAGCGGTGCTGCTCATCGCGGATCGATCGGTGGAGCCGGGAGGCGCGTTCACCGCCGACGCCGCAGTGCGTCCGGGCACCGCGGCTGACCGCGCGCAGGCCTTGGGCAGCTCGACGGGCACCGTGACGGGAACCACGATGCAGACAGAGGTCTTCCCGCTGTTCCTGTTCTCGCTGGGCGGGATGATGGTCTTCACCGCGGCCAATGACCTGCTCACCATGTTCATCGCGCTTGAGGTGCTCAGCCTGCCGCTGTACCTGATGTGCGGGCTGGCCCGGCGACGCCGGCTGCTGTCCCAAGAGGCGGCGGTCAAGTACTTCCTCCTCGGAGCGTTCTCCTCGGCCTTTTTCCTATACGGGGTGGCATTGCTGTACGGCTACGCGGGCTCGGTCACCCTGTCCGCGATCGCCGAGGCGTCCGTGGGCGGCGACCGGCCGGACACCCTGCTGTTCGGCGGGCTCGCGCTGCTGGTGATCGGGCTGCTGTTCAAGGGCTCGGTCGGGCCGTTCCACACCTGGACCCCAGACGTCTACCAGGGCGCGCCGACGCCGGTGACGGCCTTCATGGCGGCCTGCACCAAGGTCGCTGCCTTCGGTGCCATCCTGCGGGTGCTGACGGTGGGTTTCGAGGGCACCCGCTGGGAGTGGCGCGGCCTGCTATGGGGGGTCGCGATCGTCTCGATGGTGATCGGCGCGGTGCTGGGCCTGACCCAGACCGACATCAAGCGCATGATCGCCTACTCCTCGGTGGCGCACGCCGGCTTCCTGCTGGTCGGGGCGATCGCGCTGACCGAGGCCGGCCTGTCCGGCACGTTGTTCTACCTGCTCGCCTACGGCTTCACCACCTTGGCCGCATTCGGTGTCGTCACCCTGGTGCGCGACGCCGACGGTGAGGCCACCCACCTGTCGCAGTGGGCCGGGTTGGCCAAACGCTCGCCGTTGACCGCGGCGGTCTTCGCCTTCCTGCTCTTCGCGCTCGCCGGCATCCCGCTGACCAGTGGTTTCACCGGCAAGTTCGCGGTGTTCAGCGCCGCGCTGGCGGACGGGATGGCGCCGCTGGTGGTGGTGGCGCTGGTAGCCAGTGCGGTGGCCGCGTTCTTCTACCTGCGGGTGGTGGTGCTGATGTACTTCAGCGAACCTGCCGCCGACGGTCCGACGGTGAGCGTGCCCGGGGCGTTCACCACCGCCGCGATCACGCTCGGCGTGGTGGTCACCCTGCTGCTCGGGGTGCTGCCCACCTTCGCCCTGGACTGGGCCGCACTCGGTGTGTTCGCCTCCTGATCCGGTGATGAACGGGTCGACATCCGAGCAGGTCGCCGGCGTGGAGCTGGCCGACCCGGTGTTGCGAGCTGCCCTGGAAGGTGGCTTGCAGCAGGTCGAGGAGCTGCTGCACCGGGAGGTGAAAAGCGAGTACCGCTTCCTCACCGAGACATCGCTGCACCTGATCGACGCCGGAGGCAAGCGGTTCCGTCCACTGTTCACCCTGCTCGCCGGGCAGTTCGGGCGGGACCGGGAAACGGGGTGGATGCCCGACGTCGTGCGGGCGGCCGCGGTGGTGGAGCTGGTGCATCTCGCCACGCTCTATCACGACGACGTGATGGACGAGGCCACCATGCGCCGCGGGGCGGTCAGCGCCAACGCCCGATGGGACAACACAGTCGCGATCCTCACCGGCGATTTCCTGTTCGCGCACGCCTCCCGGCTGGTCGCCGACCTTGGACCGGATGCGGTGCGGATCATCGCCTGCACCTTCGCCGAACTGGTCACCGGCCAGATGCGCGAGACCGTGGGTCCCGCCCCCGGAACCGACCCGGTGGCGCACTACCTGGCGGTGGTCGCGGAGAAGACCGGCTCACTGATCGCCACCGCAGGCCGCTACGGCGCGATGTTCTCCGGCGCTTCCCAGGAGCGCATCGACGCGCTGCAACGGTTCGGTGAGAAGATCGGTATCGCGTTCCAGATCTCTGACGACATCATCGACATCGCCTCACCGGCCGCCCAGTCCGGCAAGACCCCCGGGACCGACCTGCGCGAGGGCATCCGCACCCTGCCGATGCTCTACGCGCTGGCCGAGCCAGGCGTCGACCGGCTGGGCGTGCTGCTGGCCGGCCCGCTCACCGACGACACCCTGATCGCCGAGGCATTGCACCTGCTGCGCGGCTCGCCGGGCCTGGATCGCGCCGTGCAGGCCCTGCACTCCTACGCCGACTCCGCGAGAGCCGAACTCGCCGTGCTACCCCCCGGCCCCGCCCGCGAAGCCCTAGCCTCAGTAACCACCTACCTAGCCGCCCGCACCGGCTGACCCGTTCCGCCCCCCCGTTTACCGCAGTCTGGATGCAGACTGCGGTAATTCGGGGCTCGATAGGCGCGTTCTGCATCCAGACTGCACGGGAAGGCGGGTCAGGAACGGGACCGGGCGAATGTTTCGGAACGTAGTGAGGCCAGTTGCGGGGGAGTCTCGTAGGACACGGCGTCGGCGTGCTCGGGCATCACGGCGGTGGCCCGCAGGGCGGCTTTGGTGGCAACCACGAGATCGCGGGGGGCCGCTGCGGCCCGGCGGGCGAGATCGACCGCCGCGGTCACCACCGCTTCGTGGGCGGCGGGCGAGCGGGGCTCGTCGTCGACGTCGACCAGGCGGTAGGCCAGGCCGGTGCGTACCGCCTCCCGGGCGTCCAGAGGCTCACCGAACAGCGCCATCGCCGCGGCGGTCTGCGGACCGACAGCGCGGTGCACCAACCATGTCATGCCTCCGCCGGGGTGGATGCCCAGCTGCAGGAAGCGGGCGTCGAAGGATGCGCCGGGGCCGACCAGACGCAGATCGCAGGCCAGTGCCAGGTTGAGCCCGGCGCCCACCGCTGGTCCGTTGACGGCGGCGATGGTGGGCACCGCGGCGTTTGCCACGGCAAGGAAGCCGCGGTAGATGCGATGCAGGTCGGCAGCCGAGCCGGACTTACCGGCGGCGGCGAGCGCATCGAGGTCACCCCCGGCACAGAACGCGGGCGGCGCGCCGGTGATGACGACGGCGTGCACCGACTCGTCGCGGTCGCATTCCCCGACGGCGCGAGCCAACCGGTCGGACAGGTCGAGGGTCAGAGCGTTGCGACGGGCCGGATCGGACAGCGTCAGCACGGCCACGCCACCGCGCCGCTCAAGAAGCATCTCCATGCTCGTGAGTGTCTATCAGTGGTCCGATTGTCGGCTCCGCCGACGGTGTTCTAGCCCTCAACGCCACTCACGAGCCGCGTAGCGGCACTCGTTCGAGCAGGGTGGAGAGCACCACGGTGGACACCGTCCGATCCACGAACTCCACCGCCCGGAGCCGTTCCAGCGCGGTCTCCAGGTGCGCGATGCCCCCGGCGCGCAGGTGCACGATCGCGTCCGCCGCCCCGGACACCGTGTAGGCCGCCACCACCTCGGGCAGCGCTATCAGGCCGGCCCGGATCCGGGTGGGGGACACGTTGCCCCGGCAGTGCACCTCGACGAAGGCCTCGGTGCCCCAGCCCAACGCCCCCGGGTCGACCACGGCGGTGAAACCGCGCAGCACGCCGGCGTCCAGCAGCTTGTCCACCCTGCGCTTCACGGCGGGAGCCGAAAGCCCGACGACGCTGCCGATCTCCGAGTAGCTGGAGCGGGCGTCGGCAACCAGTTGCGCCACGATCTGATGGTCGAGTGTATCCATGCGCAACATTCTGCCGGTATATGGGCAACAAAACGGCATTGATCCCCGAACGTAGCGCTCCATACCATCGGATCATGTCGTCAGCTCTGAAGTCAGCGAGGTCACTGCGCTTCGGGACCGCGCGCCGGTACCTGATGTGCCCGCCGCGGTACTTCACGGTGAGCTACGTGATCAACCCCTGGATGGACCCCAGCCGGCCGGTGGACGCCGCGCGGGCGATGGCGCAGTGGGCAGCGCTGGCTGACACTCACCGGGCGCTCGGGCACACCGTGGAGCTGATCGACCCCGAGCCGGGCCTGCCGGACATGGTGTTCGCTGCCAACGCCGCCATGGTGATCGGCGGTATCGTGCTGGGCGCCCGGTTCCGGGACCGGCAACGGGCCGCCGAGGCGGAGCACTACCGGCGTTGGTTCGTCGCGCACGGCGCACCCGAGATGGTGATGCCCGGCGCGGTCAACGAAGGTGAGGGAGACCTGGCCTGGACCGGCGGGCTGCTGCTGGCCGGCACCGGGTTCCGCACCGAGCCGGCGGCGCACCCCGAGGCGCAGGAGGTACTCGGGGTGCCGGTGGTCTCGCTGCGGCTGGTCGACCCGTTCTACTACCACCTCGACACCTGCTTGCTGGTGCTCGATGATTCGCCGACCGCCCCGCTGATCGCCTACTACCCGGCGGCGTTCTCGCCGGGCTCGCGGCGGGTGCTGGCACGGTTGTTCCCCGACGCGGTGATCGCCAGTGCCGCAGACGCAGCGTGCCTGGGGCTCAACGGGGTCTCCGACGGCCGCTCGGTGGTGCTACCCGTCGAAGCGGTGGATCTGGGATGCGCGCTGGCCGCACGCGGATTCGAGCCCGTCTTCGTCGACGTCTCAGAACTCCGCAGGGCCGGCGGCGGCCCCAAATGCTGCACCCTGGAACTCCGCCCCTGATCCCCTAACCCCGCGTGTCAGGCTCCTGTGCCCGGTGTGTCCGCCGCTGGTGCACGGTGTGTCGGTAGGGCGGGCGCGGAACCCCGCACCCGGTGGGCGCGTTGCAGTGATTGGGGCCCGAACACACCGGGGAGGTCGACCACCGTGCACAACCACGTCAACGGGCTGAAGACAGCGCTGCTGCTTGGCGGGCTGTCGGCGCTGGTCGTGCTGATCGGATCATTCTTCGGCAGCACCGGAGTGCTCATCGCGCTGGTGCTCGTGGTCGGGATGAACGCCTACGCCTACTTCAACTCGGACAAGCTGGCCCTGCGAGCGATGCACGCTCGACCGGTGTCCGAGCCTGAGCAGCCCACGATGTATCGGATAGTGCGGGAACTGGCCACTGACGCACGCCAGCCCATGCCGCGGCTCTACGTCAGTCCGACACAAGCACCCAACGCCTTCGCCACCGGCCGCAACCCGCGCAACGCTGCGGTGTGTTGCACTGTCGGGATCCTCGAACTGCTGGATGAGCGCGAACTGCGCGGAGTGCTCGGCCATGAACTGTCGCATGTCTACAACAGGGACATCCTGATCTCCTCCGTGGCCGGAGCGCTGGCCGGCATGGTGTCGGCGTTGTCGAACCTGGCGCTGTTCGCGGGAATCTTCGGCGGTGGCGGAGGCGATCGTCCGAACCCGATCGCCATGATCCTGATCGCGCTTCTGGGTCCGATCGCGGCTGGCATCGTGCAGATGGCGGTGAGCCGATCGCGGGAGTACCAGGCCGATGCCACCGGCGCGCAGCTCACCGGTGACCCGCTGGCGCTGGCCAGCGCACTGCGCAAGCTGGAGTACGGCACCCGCGCAGCGCCGCTGCGCCCGGAGCCCGCGTTGACCTCGCAGTCCCACCTCATGATCGCCAACCCGTTCCGGCCTGGCGACGGCGCTGCGCGCTTGTTCTCCACACACCCGCCGATCGCGGATCGGGTTAACCGCCTCGAGGAGATGGCTCGGCGCCAGCTGCCCTGACTGCCACTGGGTCAGCGCGCGGAGCGGGCGAGTTCCATGACGTACTGGCCGTAGCCGGACTTCGCCATTGACTGGCCCAGCGCGTGGCAGGCGTCGGCGTCGATGAAACCCATCCGCAGGGCGATCTCCTCCAGGCAGGCGATCCGCACGCCCTGGCGGTGCTCGAGTACCTGCACGAACTGGCCGGCCTCAAGCAGTGACTCGTGGGTCCCGGTGTCCAGCCAGGCGAACCCGCGGCCCAGGTCGATCAGCGTCGCGCGACCCTGCCGCAGGTAATGCGTGTTCACGTCAGTGATCTCCAGCTCGCCGCGCGCGGACGGGGTGAGCGACCGAGCGACCTTCACAACCTCGTTGTCGTAGAGATACAAGCCGGTGATAGCCATGTTCGAGCGGGGTGTTGCCGGCTTCTCCTCGACGGAGACCAGCTTGCCCGTGGTGTCGACCTCGCCGACTCCGTAGCGCTGCGGGTCCTTGACGGGGTACCCGAACAGCACACAACCGTCCAGGGTGGCCACACAATGCCGGAGTCTGCGGGAGAAGTCGGGACCGTAGAAGATGTTGTCGCCCAGGATGAGGGCGACCGGGTCGTCTCCGATGAAGTCCGCGCCGATCACGAAGGCCTCGGCCAGGCCGTTGGGCTGGGGCTGCTCGGCGTAGCTCAGCCGCAGGCCCAGCGTGGCACCGTCACCGAGCAGGCGGCGAAACAGCGGCAGATCCAACGGGGTGGAGATGACCAGAATCTCCCGGATCCCGGCCAGCATGAGCACCGAGAGCGGGTAGTACACCATCGGCTTGTCGTACACCGGCAGCAGCTGCTTGGAGACGGCCTGGGTGATCGGATGCAGCCGGGTGCCGTTGCCGCCGGCTAAGACGATTCCCTTCACCGATAGTTGGTGAAGCGCAGCAGGCGTTGCACTGACCTGCGGGGACACCCGCGATACTGCCTCTGATCAGGCATTATGTCTCCCGTCGTTTGTCGTCGGTGAGCGATGTTTCTAGACGCCATTTGTACCCGTCATGTACCCGCTGAAGGGCGGCGGCGTGAGGTGATGCTCGACGCGTTGGAGGGCGTGCGCGTCACCGATGCTGAGCGGTGCTCGCTGGAGTGGTTGTCCGGGTGGCGAGGCCCACACCGTAGAGAACGTCGCGGCGTTGTTCGCCCGGGCACCGCACCGCCCGACGGGGTGTAGCGCCGCTACAGGGCGTAGCACCGGTGGTAGCGGCTGAAATCTCTCTGACCTGCGGTGTAGCGGTGTAGCACCGGTTCGCGCTACCCCCGGAAACCGGCTACGGGAAAGCCGCGGGGCGGCCGCGAGGTGCTACCGCTACCAGCCGGCCGTAGCCTGGGCTGGTACCTCCTCGCCGGGGTTCACGCCCCGGGGTCGCTCCCTGGGGGCATCGGCGGGGGGTCGCGGCGAGGAGAGGGTCCTGGTGGACGCTGACGACGATGCGCGCACGATCGGCCAGCGGGTGCGGCAGATCCGGTACGCCCGGGACAAGTCACTGCGGGTGGTCGCAGACTTGGCCGGGCTCAGCAAGTCGCACCTGTCCCGGATCGAGCGGGGAGAGCGCGCTCTGGATCGCCGATCAGAGATTGTGGCGCTGGCCGATGCGCTGCAGATCGCCCCGAGTGAGCTGACTCGGCTGCCCGTACCCGCTCCCGGTAACGGGGAGACAGACGCCACGATCGAGGCAGTGAGGCTGGCGCTGATGGCCGCCAGCCATGGGTTACCGGGCGGTCAGACGCTACCCGCGGAAACACTGCAGGCAAGGGTGACGGCGACGATCGACGCGCTGTGCCGCTGCGAGCGGGAACGGGAGGTCGGCGCGGCGCTGCCCGGTCTGATCCGCGACCTGCATACCACGATCGCTGCTGGCCGGGATGTGGCCGGGCTGCTATCCCTGGCAGCATGGCTGCACACCCAGGCCACTGTCCCGTGGCTGAGCATTACCGATGCCCCAGTGGACCTTCGTTGGCAAGCTCTCATGATGGCCCGGCACGCCGCCGGGGACCGCGACACCGCGGCTCCCGCGGGGCTCGTCGCTGCAGCTAGCGCGAGGGTGGGACTGGCAGCTGGAGCGTTCGACCTGGCGCAAGACGCACTCGACGCGGTGACCGTGCCGACGAACACCCCGGAGAGCATACAGCTTGCCGGATTCCTCGCACTGCGCCGCTCGATAGTCGCCGCAGCCGACAGCCGGCCCCATGATGTGGACGCTTCAGTGGAATACGCGACCGACCTCGCCGAGCGCACCGGGGAGGGCAACGCATACGGACTGGGGTTCGGCCCGATCAAGGTAGGCCTGTACCGCATGACAGGACTGCTGGAGGTTGGGGACAACGAACGGGCGGCGGGTGTCGCCGAGAGCCTGACCCCGGAAGCGCACGTTAACCGGTCGGGTCAAGCCGCCTACTGGGCCGACTACGGCCGTGCGCTAGCCCGAATGCGAGGACGCCAGCAAGACGCGGTAACGGCGCTGCGTCGCGCTGAACTGATCTCTCCACACCGTATCCAACGGGGTCCGGTGATCCGTGAGGTACTCGCCGAACTGCTCGCCCGGTCACGCCGGGACGCGGTCGGCCGGGAGCTGCGGGGGATGGCCTACCGGGCCGGTCTGCCGGTGTAGCCCGCTGGGGTGGTGTCCCAGCGCAGGGACACCACGGGCTTGATCGAGTTCACCGTCGTCAACCGTGACCGACGTTTCGATAACTGCGCCGGCCGGTGGCGACAACCGCAGGGTGCTGCACGCATCGTGCTCCTGTCGCGGGGTCGCGAACGGGTTCACCAACCTGGTGGTGTCCAAGCGGGACGGGTGCATCGAACTGGACCCGCACGCCACCGGCTGCTGCACGCTGACGCTGGCCCAGGATGAGGCCTGCGCGCTGCGGGATGCGCTGACGGGGTGGCTCGGGTGACCTGGTAACTGCAGTCCTTGGCCGACTACGACACCCACCGAGGCCACTTGAGCGGCGGCAGGGTGGTCGCCGCGTGCGGGGTGGAGTTCACACCGCTGCGGGCTCTGCGTAGTGGCCCGGCGTTGCCCAGCGGCCCTTCCGATCTCGGGCAAGTCTGTCCGCAGTGCACGAAGGTAGCCCCGTGAGCCCGACGCTGTGGGCGATGTCCACCCCGGACTGCGAGGTGCACCTGTTGACGCAGAGCGAGCACCCCACAGACACGCTCAAGGCCCGCTGCGGCGCCTCACTAGACCTCGGCGTCATTCAGCATGACCAGCCACCACCCGGTCCGCCGTGCGAGCCCTGCCGTCTGATCTTCCTTGTCGAGGCCAGCGCCCCGGGCAGATTCGCGCGGCGAGACGAGTAGAGACCTCCCGGCCGTTCGCCCTGCTGGCGCTCAACCGGCGAACGGATTATCGCCATCCTCACGGTTCGGGTCAGCGTCTTTGATGCCGGTGCGGCCGCGGGCGTCCGGCGTCAGAGCCAACTCGCGGCACCAGTACCGCAGCTGCGTCGCTGCCTCCCGCATCGCCACCGTGGCCGGGTTCTTCACCATCCGACCGCGGTCCTTGTCCGAGCGGCCCTCCACTACCGGCCCGTTAGGGCCACGTCGGCAGCGGCAGTGACGAACACCGCCGCAAGCGTCGAGCACCTCGGGCACCGTGGACCACTCGATGCCCAAACCGGCCAGCTGAGTATCCCTTCAGCACCGCCGAGCGTGTCGAGCGAGCCCTTCACCTGCACGTGTACCCGGTGCTCGGTCATCTGCAGCTCGCCCAGGTCCGCAGCTCGCACCTCAGGGGCTGGGTGAAGGGACCGGACCGCCGTGCTGTCGCCGAGCACGCTGGCGACTACACCATTCCGACGCCGGGGCAGGTGTACGGGATGTACAGCGCGTTGCCGGAGCGGTACCGGGCGATTGCCTATGTTGCCGCTGGGTGCGGGCGAAGGTGGTAACTAACGGTAGTTGGTGAACTGCAGGGCGACGCCGAATTCGCGGCTCTTCAACAGGGCGATGACGGCTTGTAGGTCGTCTCGCTTCTTGCCCGAGACACGAAGCTGGTCGCCCTGGATCTGGGCTTGGACGCCCTTGAGCTTCTCGTCGCGCACCGCCTTGGCGATCTCCTTGGCCTTGTCCTGGCTGATGCCCTGCAGGATCCGCCCAGTGGTTCGGTAGACCTTGCCCGAGACGGCCGGCTCGTCCACGTCGAAGGACTTCAGCGAGATGCCCCGCTTGACCAGCTTGCCCTGCACCACGTCGACGGCGGCGCGGCAGCGCTCCTCGGTCTCTGCCTCGATCGTCATCGCCTCCTCACCGGCCCAGGTCACCTTTGCCCCGGTACCGCGGAAGTCGAACCGGGTCGACAGCTCCTTGGCCGCCTGGTTGAGCGCGTTGTCCACCTCCTGCCGGTCCACCTTGCTGACCACATCGAACGACGGATCCGCCACCGCATCCTCCTCCCGCTGAAGCCGGGTGCCGACCTTACTCGTCACACCGGTGTCACCCTGTGTATCGTGGCCCACGGTCGGCACACCCCGGCCACCAGGCGGGTTGCCCGAGCGGCCAATGGGAGCGGACTGTAAATCCGTCGGCTGATGCCTTCCAAGGTTCGAATCCTTGACCCGCCACCCAGTAAGATCGGCCACTGACCAGCGTAAACATGGTCAGCGGCCGATCTTTTCCAGTTCGGCTGCCCACTGCGCGAGATCGTCAACACGATGCCGGCACTCGAGAGGTGTCGTCATCACCAGCTAACCGGGCTTCGCCCCCTCCCGACCAGGCGTGTTCCCTGGCTGGCTTGCCCCGGGGGCACGGCCCGTGAACTCGACGCCAGGGACATTTCAGTCCTGCCAGACGTCGCTCTCGTCGCGTTCACGGGGCGCGGCACCGACACAGTTGACTTGATCATGGCGGCCGTGCCGTCTGAGCCCTACATCCTGCTCTCGCGAGGGTCACCGTGTTCGGAGGTGTCCAGGCGGGCGTCCTCTGGTGACGCGCTGCGCGGCGTCAGCTCCTGGATCGGTATGTAATGCGCCGCGGCGGCCGACGCGATCCTGCATGCGTCCATGCCGGTGACCCACAGCCCGCCGCCGGGTTCGGCAAGCACTGTCGCACCCATGTCGGTCAGCACTCTGGCAAGTGCGCTGCGGCGGGGTGAACGCACGAACACGTCGCGCCGGAACCGCTCGGTCAGTTCGCGTACCTCGATCATGCTGGCAATGCTGCCGGGTACGTCGCGCGCGCACATCGGAGCAGGGGCCGGGGTCGGGATCGGACCCAGGTCCGAAGCGTTGATCGCCAGTGCCTTCGAGCCGGCGGGCGGCGCCGTCGCCGAGTGGAAAATCCGTGAAACGACAGATGGACGTCAGCCGCCAACCGTTGAAAGGTGAGTAAGACGACTGTGCCCTCGAGTCTCAGATGCTCCGTTGTCGGCAGGATGTCCTCGGTGGCGGAGGTGTTATGACAGACGGCAAGAGAGCGCCGATGGAGTTCCCCGGCCGAACGATCCAGGCCGATGATCTGCTGGACAGTCTGGAGGAGCTGGAGATCGAGGTCGACGCCGACGACACCGGTGAGCCGGTGCTGCTCGACGCCGACGGCCAGCCGGTCGAGACCTGGCGCGAGGATTATCCCTACGACGAGCGGATGACCAGACTCGAGTACGACCGGATCAAGCGACTGCTGCAGATCGAGTTGCTGAAGCTGCAAGCATGGATCAAGGACACCGATCGCCGGCTGGTACTCGTCTTCGAAGGGCGTGACGCCGCAGGCAAGGGCGGCACCATTCGCCGCTACACCGAGCATCTCAACCCGCGCGGCGCCCGGGTGGTGGCCCTGGAGAGGCCCACTGAGACGCAGCGCACGCAGTGGTACTTCCAGCGGTTCATCGAGCAGCTGCCCGCTGCCGGCGAGATCGTGTTCTTCGACCGCTCCTGGTACAACCGGGCGGGCGTGGAGCGTGTCATGGGCTTCTGTGACGACGAGGACTACGAGCGCTTCTTGGTTCAGGCTCCGCACTTGGAGCGAATGCTGGTTGACGACGGGATCGACCTGATCAAGTTCTGGTTCTCGGTCACCCGGAGTGAGCAGCTGACCCGGTTCACGTTGCGGCGGGTCGACCCGGTGAAGCAGTGGAAGCTCAGCCCGATAGATCTCGACTCGTTGGACAAGTGGGACGCCTACACCGAGGCCAAGGAACGAATGTTCCGCTGCACTCACACAGCGCACGCGCCGTGGACGGTGGTGAAGAGCAACGACAAGAAGCGCGGGCGGTTGGAGTCGATGCGCTATCTGTTATCCCGCTTTGACTACGCCGGCAAGGATGACGACACCGTCGGCACGCCCGACCCGCTGATCGCAGGGCCGCCGGACACTGTGCGCGAATAACACCCACACGACTTGTCGATCACCTCGACCCCTGCGTCGGCAGTATCGGGCGGAGCAGGGGACGGGGCAGGCCGCGAGGGGTCCACTCCCGTGGATAGCCCAGCGACACCTCCTCGAACGGCACCCCGTCGTGCACCGTGGAGCCAGGGATATGCAGGTGGCCGTACACCACGGCAGCGGTGTTGAAGCGACGGTGCCAATCTGCGGTGAGCTCGGTCCCGCACCACTGGGCGAACTCCGGGTACCGCAACACCCGGGTCGGCTCGCGGATCAGTGGCCAGTGGTTGACCAGAACCAGCGGCACGTCCGGATCGCATGCGGTGAGCCGTCGTTGGGTCTCGGCGATCCTGGCCCGGCACCATGCTTCCCGGCTCGGATACGGATCTGGGTGCAACAGGACTTCGTCGGCGCAGACGATCCCGGTCTGCTGTGCGTAGGCCAGCGATTGCTCCTTGGTGTGCGTGCCGTCGACTCGGAATGTGTAGTCGTAAAGCAGAAACAGCGGCGCGATCCGGGCTGCGCCGCCCGCACCGTGCCAGACCGGGTAGGGATCCTCCGGTGTGAGCACGCCCAGTTTGCGGCAGAGGTTGACCAGGTGCTGGTAACGGGCCTGGCCCCGCAGCGTGACGGGGTCCTGCTCTGGTGTCCAGAGCTCATGGTTTCCGGGCACCCAGATGACGGTGTGGAACCGATCGTGCAGTGTTTGCAGTGCCCATTCGATGTCGGAGATGACGTCGGCGATGTCCCCGGCGACGATCAACCAGTCATGGTCCGACTCGGGTCGGAGACCTTCAACGACCTCACGGTTTTCGGGGTTGCCCACGTGCACATCGCTGATCCCCAGCAACCTCCCGGCGTATGTAGTGTGCGAGCTCACCGGGCCGGCTCTACCGATCCGAGACCGCGACCGGCCGGCACGATCTCGAGCAGGCCGCGCCGTCGCAGCCATTCGGCGATCTCGAGCGCGCGACCCGGCGGGAGGCAGCGGTCCCAACTGCCGATGGCGTCCGCCAGTGATGGCGCCGTGGGCAGGTGGTCAAGCAGCGGTGCCAACTCGCTGCCACCAAGGAATGCCACGGGGCGATCGAGGGCTGGGTGGCGCAGAGCGCGACGCAGCTCGATGCAGTCCCCAACGAGGCAAGGCGTGTCCCGCAGCGCGGCGGCGGCCGGCAACCGAACCCGTAGCGGGAGGAGGTCGGCGAGCGGGGCGATTCTCGGGCTGGGCGCCGGTACCGGGGGTGCGCCGGCGCTGCGGCGGCGCCAGAAGACCGCGTCCGCGTGCGGGCGGTGTTCGGCGTAAAGGCCGGCTGCGGTCGCGGCGTGACACTGGACCGAATAGCACTGATGGTCTATGTAGTACTGGCGCGCAGCGCGGGGGTCGCCGTCCGACGCGAGAATGGAATGAACGGTCGCGGCGGCGGCCAAGCCCGTCTGGATCGCCGTTTGCACACCCGATGACGAGAGCGGGTCGATGGCAAACGCTGCTTCGCCGACTCTGACGCTGTTGGTGTCGATGGGCGTGGCCGCAGCGTAGCTCGTAGCATTGCAGGCCCGCACCCGCTCGGTGCGCGCAGCGCTGGTAAACAGGTCGGCGAATAAAGGTGACGCCGTCAGCAGTCGGCGATAGAGCCGCTCACGATCGCCTCGCTCACCCACCAAGGTCTCCGGATCGACGAACGCCATCGCCCGGAAGCCGCCACCGGGCAAGTGGGCACCCCATAGCCACCCATCGGATAGCACGTCGATGCGCGTCTGCGCGCCATCGAGTGGCGGTCCGCCGCGCCAGACTGCGTGCAGCGCCAGCGTGCGCGGCGAGGTCGGCGTCGTGCGCCCGCCGAGAAGGCGGCGGCGCCCGGTCGCGTCGGCCAGGAAGCGCGCGTGCAGCACCCGGTCGTCGAGCGGCACTGCCCACCCTCCGCCCCGGCGCGCGGGCCGGCGCGCGGTGGCGGGCGGCAGCACGTTCGCGCCGGCTTCCCCCGCGCGCTCTAACAGGATCGCGTCGAAGGCGCCGCGGTCGACAGTCAGACCGTCTCCGACTCGTATCCGCTCCTCGTCGGCACCGCGCCAGCGGATGCGCGCCTCTGCCGCCTGGGTGAAGCCACGCGTCGCCACCCGCTCGCGCACGCCGAGCGACTCGAGTAGTGGCCAGATGGCGGGGCTGAGCGACTCACCGACGTGGGGGCGCGGGAAGCGATGCTGCTCGACAATCGCGACGTGGTGACCGAGCCGCGCAAGCCGCGTCGCGAGGGCCGCGCCGGCCGGGCCGCCGCCGACAACGCAGACCTCGTACTCGTCGGTCACTGCGCTGCCGCGAAGTAGTCCGGGCGTCGTTGCGCCAGACGCGCGTAGGCGCCGAGGCACCAGTGCAGCCATCCGCGGATGTAGTCGCACGCCGGGCGGCCGCGTGCGATGACTTCGTGATGGCAGCCGCCGCCGCACAGGTAGCGCGCCCAGCAGCTGCGGCAGGGCTCCTGGCGGTGCACGTGACGCTCGCGCAGCCAACGCGCCTGACGTGCACGGTCGACGCCGTCGACGAGGTCGCCGAGCGCTCCGTCGTCGTCGCCGACGAAGCGGTGGCACGCCGCCAGCTCACCACTGGCTGAGACGCCGAGGTATCCGGCGCCCGCTCCGCACGGGTAGGGACGGTGCGTGCCGCGGTGGATCTCGCGCATCGCGTTGACGGCGTTGGCGAACGGGTAGCGCTGGCCCACCACCACGCGGCGCTCGAACTCTGCACCGCAGGACACCATCCCGTCGAGCATCGCCGCGAATTCGGTGCTGCCCAGTTCGTGGCTGCCGGTGGGCGATCGCAGCAGCGGCGAGAACCCGACGCTATGGAAGCCCAGTGCCACGAAGGCGTCGAGCGTCTCCTTGAGCTCGAGATTCGCCGGCGTCACCGTGACCCGCGCGGACACCTGCATGCGCCGCTGGCGTTCCAGCAGCGGCGTGACCCGCTCGATGACCCGGTCGAAGCTGCCGCGGCCGCTGCGAAACGGTCGCAGCTGGTCGTGCACCGCGCCGGCGCCGTCGAGGCTCACGGTGACCGCGAAGCCGTGCTTTTCGAAGAAGTCGCCGTCGTCGACCGTCAGCTGCGTGCCGTTCGTGGTGATCGAGAAGGTCACGTCGACGCCGCGATCGGCGGCGATCGCCCGTGCGTGGTCAGTCGCTGCACGGATCACCGGGCGGTTCATCAGCGGCTCGCCGCCGAGGAAGCTCAGGTTCACCCGCTCGCCCGCCGCCACGTCACCGAACAGCAGATCGACGGAGGCGAGCGCGGTGCTCAGCGCCATGCTGGTGGCCGGCCCGCCGAAGCTACCTCCCTGCGCATAGCAGTAGGTGCAGCCGAGGTTGCATTTCTGCGCGACGGCCAAGGACAGCGCGCGCACCGGGGGCTCCTGCGGTGCAGCGTCGTCAACGTAGTGCGGAGCGTCCACACCCAGCCGCTGCAGCAGTTCGCGTAATGAGCTCTCGTCGCCGCTGTGCCGCATCCGGTCGAGTTGCGCGTAGGTCGCGGCGTCGATGTCGTACAGGCGGCTGCCGTTGGGGACGAGCAGGTGCAGCCCGTCGCCGCTGTCGATCAGGTGGGCCTGCGCGGACAGCGGCGCGGAGACCTCGAACAACTCAGTCATAATCCCGGCCGCCGACGATGAAGCGCAGCAGTCCCTGCCAGTCCCGGAAGAGATCCTCGTAATTGATCTGGAGCGGGTTGCTGGCGCTGTCGGGCTCGTACCGTTTCGGCTCGCGCTGTCGGGCCATCCAGTTGTTGCCGATGCTGGGCCCCTGTTCGGTCGACTCGACATTGACGTAGTCGGGCCGGCTCGCTGCCCAGTAGTAGCAACCGCACTCCCGGTAGTCGTTCTGCCACGGCGAGCACAGGCTCTGGGTGAGTTCCCCCGGCCCTGCCATGACCTCGTCGATCAACGGCAGCGGTTCATCTGTGACCTCGCTGCGCGCGAACAGCGGCCGGATGCGCAGCTCGACGGTCTCGACAGTCGGCGGAGTCGCGTCGAAATCGACGAACTGGCACGGCACGAGCTGCCCGGCGCTGGTTCGTAGGATCTCGGCCATCGCATTCGACCATTCCAGAAAGGCCGAACCGAGCGATGCGTCCTCCTGCGTCCCCCTGGGGCCGCGAACCGCGATCAGGATGGGAGTATCGGCGACCTGGGTGAGGAAACGGCCTTCGAGCCGTTGGAGCTCACCCTCGGCACGAACCACGAAGCCGCGCGCCTCGTGGACCTCGATACCTTCGAACAGGCGGCGCCACACATTGCGGAAGTCGAACTCCAGCCCCGGAAAGCTGTTGGAGATCGCCGCATCGGGCAAGGTGCTGGGCGGGTTACCGGCGGCGCGGTGATGCAGCTGCGCGGTGAGGTTCTTCGGCTCGATGCTCACGGGGTCTCCTGGTCGGCGCCGGGGAAGATCGGTCCACGGACGAGCGTGCGGATCAGGTCGATCTGACGGCGGGTCAGTGTCAGGTGCAGACCGTCGGCGCCGCGCATCATCGCCGGCATCTTGCGGCGTCCCCGGTTGGACAGGTCGCCGATCTCGTCGTAGTCCCGCAGGACGTCGGCGAACCACGGCGCGGTGCCGCTACGCAGCGCGACCAGCAGGCTCTGGTGCAGGTTCTCCAGCGCGACGGCATCCACGAGCGACGCAGCCATGATCGGCTCCCGCCGGCGTCGCCGCCCCTCGTCGTGGAAGACCATGCCGCTGGAGTTCATCGCCGCGGTGTTCATCAGCCGGACGGTCTCGAACGCACGACGGACGATCTCCTCGACCCGTTCCAGCGTCGCCTCGGTGGAGGAGACGGTGGGGCCGAACAACGCCTGTTCCAGTTCGTCGGCGACTGTGCGGATCGGCACGGCATCCGGTGCGTAGGTCGGTGGTCCGGCGCCGACTCGCCCGTACGCCGAGAGCGTCTGGCCCCCGATCGTCAGCGTCACCCGCACCAGGCCGTCACAGCCGTCGTCCAGGTAGCCCCGGCTCCTGCGCCCGAGATCACTCGCGAAGATGCCGCTAGGCACCGTGATGGTGAACTCGTCCGGTTCCTGGTAGCCGAGCCAAGTACCTCGGCCCGGACTGGCGTCATAAACGACGCTCCTGAGATTCGGGTCTGCGGCCGGCCCCTCCGGTGGTGGCTCGTCGCTCGATCCGTAGACGAATCCGGCGGCGGGAGTGAAACGCAGCCTGACCTCGGGATGCGCCTCGGTCGGCTTGATGTACTGCACGTGGCCGAACGGGATCGTCCTATCGGGCCAGAAGTTCGCGCAGGCACCGGCGAGCGGTCGCCGGGTGTGGTCGGAGAACTCGCCGCTGTCGGCGTCGACCTTGTCCTTCTCGTCGCCGGTCCGGCGAAAGACCTTGTAGTTTGCGACCTGGACGCGCCACCTCAAGTCGGCAGCAGACGCGCCGTCGCCCTCAAGCAGCTCGGTCGTCAGCGGCTCGAGCTGGCCGCCGTCGGTGAGCGCCCACACCTCGAGGAACGGCGCGACGGGACGAACCTTGCCGTTCTCGGTGAAGGACAGCCGCTCGGGGACGAACGTTCGGACAATCTCTCCGCTGTCTGCATCGACCTCGAGCGTCTGCGCCGGTCGTAGGGACCGGTAGCCGAGCGGTCGCTCCGGATCGACGATCACGTCGTAGTTGTCCAGTGGCGTCGCCGCGGCACCGAAGCGCGCGATGGCCAGCGGCGGCAGGACGCGAAGCTCCTGGATCACCTCAACGGGCCTCCGTTCACAACAGGTTGCCCAGCACTGCCGGCTATCAGCTGCTCGAGCTGACCGCGCTCGATCTCGTCCCCCCGGGCCTGAGCAACGAGGTAGTCCTTCCTGTTACCCGAGCCGTTGGTTCTCCTCAGCCGCTCCATCAGCCTTGCCGCGGCGTCGAGGAGGTCGCGGTGCAGCCGCCAGCGGTCGTCCTCGGCGTGCGGAAGCATCAGCGTGTAGGGCATCTGGAAGGGCGGTCCCGCGCGGGGCCCGTCCGGATCGGCACCATCAACCGGTAGCCCGACAAGCAGCCCCGCGATCGCCCGCAGCTGGTACATCTCCGAGAACGCACGATGGATAAGTGGCCCACGGGGGCTCAGCGTCGGCTGGTCAGCCGGGCCGGCGGCAAGCTCGAATGCGTGCGAGAGACTCACCAGCAGCTTGCGGTAACGCACGTTGAACAGGTGCGCCCACAGCTTTGCCTCGGGGTGGACGATCGGGGTCTGGGTGTCCGCATCGGCCGGTTCCCCGGCGTTGTGTGCCGTCGGGTCGGCCGTCGGGTTGGTGGCCACCGGACGAACGACCTTCCCCACCTCGTCGCCGAGCGCCTTCATCGCCCGGTAGATCGCGAGGAAACGCCGGAAGTGGGACTCGTTTTCGTCCGCGGGCAGGTCGAAGCCCTCGCCCTGCTCGCTGACCTGCTCGAGGGCGGCGATTGCCGCCGCACGTGAGTCGACCCTGACGATCAGCAGCTCGGGCGCCGGCAGCTCCGGCAAACTGCTCATTGGCTCCCGCCCGCGCTGGCCCTGGCGGTAACCGCGGCCCCATTCATCCCAGGACGCCTGGAAGGTCAGACTCGTGGCGTCGAAGGCGGTGTCGGGAATGAGTGCCTGATCGCCCAGGACCCGCAGCAGCTTCGCGTACAACTCGCCCACGCGGTTGACCGGCATGCCCACGTCTGCCTGAGCGCGCCTCTTGATCTCCTGCGCTTCCTCGTCGTCCCACTCTTGCGGGCTCTCCGCGCACACATAGGTGGCGAGCGAGTCAAGGCTCGCCGGTCGAAGCTTGAATCCGAACGGATAAAAGGCGCTGCCGTGTGGGTAGTCCTCGCGGTCGAGGTTGAGCGGGGCGCCGAGCGCGGTGAGCAGGTTCTGGATCGTGATCAGGTGGGCCATCTCCTCCTTGGCGATGCCAAGGATCGTTTCCTGCCAGGCGCGGACGTCGGCCTGCCGGCCCTCAGGCACGGTCGGCCCGCCGAGCGAGTAGGCCGCGAACAGGTACTGCACCATCAGCGAGTGCTCGATCTCAGCGGCCACGTGCAGCAAGAAGATCGCATAATCGCGGCCGTTGAATTCGGGCGGCACAACCTCGACGTCAACCTCCGCGACGCGGAGTACCAGCCCCGCGGCCAGTGCTTCACGGCGGACTGCGCTCGGTTCTACAAGTGCGGGACCGAGATGCCGGCTGATGCGCGAGCGCAAACTTCCCCCTGCAACGTGATGTGCGCCGCTAGGTCGCAAGCCGTGGCGGCGATGGTGGGTTAGGGGTCGAGGTATTCTTGGGAGCCCGCAGTGTCCCTCTCCTGTCTTATCCAGCAGGTGGTGATAGCCGTATGAACGATGACCAGCTTCGCTCTGCCCTTCCGCTCCTGCGCTGGATTGATCGTAACGGGCCTGTAGAGGAAAATCAACGGCCCACTCTCGACTCTCCGATCGACGAAGAGACCACCGAAGAACGAGGTAACTAAGCGTCCATAGGTCACAAACTAAAAGTGAGTGGCGTGAACGCTGACTTTCCGGGACGTCGGTGGGTCCACCAGCGGGGTGCTTGTTCTGCGGACACGTCGGCTGTTGCGATTCCTCCCCGAACCGGTATGCCAGCGCCCACTTCCGTGCGGAGGGTCACCCGTTGATCCGCTCTTTCGAGCCGGGTGAGGGAGACGGCATGATCTTGGAGTGGGAGTGAGGGCGAGCCCCAACTTGGAGGCACCGGATGAGTGGTCAGGACTCTCGACCTGCCACCTGGCCGGGTCACGGATCGCCGTCAGGAATAGGAGTGTCCGGGCAGTAGGTGAGATAGGACAGGTTGATCTTGCGGCAAGGACTTTATGGCATTCCGTTATAGTCCGCTGGTCACCTATTTGGCGGGCGATTGCGCATTCGATAACGTAGCGAATTTTGTTGATCGAGGTGTTGAACTCTTTCTGTCATTCGAGGAGTTCCCCGCCGGCTGGTTTACGGTACGGGGTGATCCGCCAAGGCGCGGGCGTGATCGAGAACCTCGGGCACGTCCCACTGCAAGCGGGCGAACGTGGCGGCGACCCGGCCGTCGCGGTCGAGCACGAACAGCTCGATCCGGTGTCGATTCACCAGTGCCGGACCGAAGTTCACCCCAAGCTCGAAGTAATCGCCGAGCACCTCGAACCCGGCGGTCGTCCGCAAGAACCGGTCGTCGGCACCGAAGACCACACCGCGGTTTCGCCCGTAGGCGATCAGCCGAGGCGGCAGGTCGTATCCCGGGTCGTAGGTGATGGCCGCCGTCGGAACCCGACCGTCCAGCCCGCCGTCGCGCCGGGCGCGGTGCAGCCGGGCGAGCTTTGAGATGGTGAGCGAGCATTTGTTCGGGTTGTCGCAGCGCGTGTAGAAGAACACGACGACGGACGGGCGTCCCAGGAAGAACTCACCGAAGGTGAGCCTGCGTCCATCCTGGTCCTCGAGCTCGAGGGCAACCGGAATGGCCCGGTCCGGGCGGTGCGCCGATGTCGGCGCTACGGCCGGCGGCGATGGCTGCGCCGGCGCCTGGGGGCCGGCTGGCGCGGCACAGCAGCGGGTTTCCGCGGCGCCGGTTCCAACAAGGATGGTCTTGAGAATCGCCCGCGCCGGCCCGGAGACGGCGTGGCGATCCTGGTGCAACGCCTGCAGCGCGGGCAGCGCTGGCCGGGCCAGTGCGCCCAGCCAGGCGCACGTCTTCATGATCTCTTCCATGGCCGTGGTGTGGCTGGGCATCGGCCACCGCGGGCGATAGCAGTCGAACGACACCGCGTCGTCGGCGTACTGGATGTTCGCTATCGCCTTGAGCAGGAACGCGGCGACGTTGCTCGTGGGACGCTGCAGGCCGCGCAGCGCCTTGGCGGCGGCGGCCACCAGGTAGGCATCCCGCCCGCTCTCCAGCTCCTCGAGGACATAGGGCAGGGCCGAGTCGGGCAGGCCGACGCGCTCGAAGGCCGCCAGGATGTAGCCCCGGATGCGGGTCGTGGCGTTGGTGCCTCTCCCGGCGTAGAGGGAGATCTGTTCGGGCAGCAGCTCTACCAACCGGTCACGGTGCCGCGGGTCGCGGGCGACAGCGTCGACCAGTGCGGCGATGTGCTCTTCGGGTGTGTCCTGGTCGATCGGGTCGTCCGGCAGCATGGCAGGGGATCCCGGGCGGCTATCCGCTGTGGCGCGACAGGTAGCCTGCGGTGGCCTGCTTCATCTGGCGGGAGGCCGACTCGGTACGAAGCTGCTCGATACGCCCGGTGAGCTCGCCATCTTCGGCCACCGTGGCGGGGCTCGCAAAGTACGTCAGCGCGCTGATGGACAAGGCGCGCAGCTGCTCGTCCTCCTCGTCGTCCAGCACGATTCGCCTGGCCTGCACCGCGAACCGGTCCGGTGTCACCGCCTGCAGCGCGATGGCGCTGAGCTTGCGCACCTCGGGGTTCTCGCTGCGGTCCTGGAGGATCGAGAGCAGCAGGTCCGCAGCATCGGGGTCGGCCGCCAGGAGGCGGACGGCTTCCTTCTTCGCCGCCGGGCTGGGTGGGTGCTCGATGATGCGCCGGAGCATGGGGAAGTACTCGGCGTGCACGTCGTAGCCGAGGAACTGGATGGCCTTGGCCGCCGGGACCAGCGGTGCGGAACGACGCTCCAGCCCTTCGACCAGGCGCCGCTGGATGTACTCGTCCTTCTCCCGCGCGAGAATGCCGATGGCCCGCCGCCGCAGCCGGGCGTCGGGGTCCTCGATGATTGACCGCAGGGTCGCCAGGTACTCCGGCCGGATCGCCGGGAACAACACGGCACGGAAGCTGATCTGCTGCAGGACGTTGAGCACCGCTACCCGCACCTCAGCAGGCATGGTGCCGTCGCGGAGCAGTTCGAGCAGCGGCTCGATCAGCTCGGGATTCTTGTCGATGTCGATGCTGATGAGCTGCAGCGCCGCAGATCGCAGCCGGGCATCCGCACCGCTGTCCCGGATGACCGCAACGGCCGCCGTGAGGTCATCGTCGTCCTCGGCTACCGCCGCCACCGTCTCTCGTTGGTCCGTCCGGGAGCTGTCCAACAGATCGCGAAAGCTCACCTCTTCGCGCGCAGCCTGCTCGAGCTCGGCCTCATACTGCCTGCGATAGTCTTCAACATCCATCCTGCTTCACCTCAGAAATAGCGGTGGCGGAAATCGCGGTGGCGGGCTAAACGAGCTGGAACGGCACATCATCGTAGTCGAATCCGAGACGGCTCGCTGGTATGCGAACTCCCTGATAATCGATCATGTCGCGCACCTTCGGGCGGAGCCCTGGTGCGTTGGCGAGCGGGGATGGCGCCAGGGTTCCCCCCGGCGCGGTGGGCGGACGCGGCGGCGTTGTGATCTCATTCCACGGCCACATGGTGTCGTCCAAGCGGTGACCGACCTGTGGCGGGTTGTCGCCCTGGGTGGAGAAGGTGCTGGTGCTGCTCACGTCGAAGCGGCGCTTGGCCCACTGCCATTTCGCCCACAGGCGGTCCACATTCGCATGGAGGAGGAAGAAGAGCGGGTCCTTCGCGGCGGTGGGAATTTGTGAGATGGATCCGGTGAAACTGAGGTGCGCGGAGCCATGCGGGTTGCCTTCCATCCTCCGGAACCGGAAATACAGATCACCGGACGTGCCGAGGGCCAGGGTGGCGGTCTCGGTCCGGAGGCCTCCGGGTTGCTGCTGGGTGTTGAACAGCGGTCGCCGTACGATGCCCGGAACCCCGTCCGTGGCCCAGAATTGGAACGGGTTTGCCACGCTGAACTGCACAGCTCCGGTGCTCTGGGTGGTGACACCCATGAAGTCGCGGCTGAAGACGCTGGGCGCGGGCCGGTCGAAACGCCAGTACGGCAGGGCGACGCTCGGGTCGATCAGCTGGAGCTCTCGCTCCAGGTCCAGCAGGAAGGCCCGGTGCCAGGGCAGGAAGCCGGCGAAGCCGTGCGCTTCGGGATCGCCGGCTTCGGTATGCACATTACGGAAGTCGCTGAAGCGTCCCATCCCGTGGTTGTTGAACATCGCGAAGGCGTTGCGGAAACGGTCTCGCTCCGCGGTGGTCAGGGTTACCGCATCCTTGCGGATACGCACCATCAACGGAGTGTTGCCGAGCACCTGGGTGGTGGCCGACTCGATGACCTCGATGGCGGCATCGCCATCTTCCGTGCTCGGCCGCTGCCACTGACCGGCGATGAAAATGTTCACCGGCGTGCCGGCCACCGGCAAGGTGAGTGACAGTTCTGCCTGCCCAGTTCCGGGAATGGCGGCGTAGAACTCGACCTGCCCACCCGCCGTGGTGTTCTGATTCCGCAGTGTCACGGTAACCGGGCCTGCGGCACCCGCATTGTCCGCAAGCCGGACCTGAGCGGGGACCGGAGCCCATCCGACATATCGGGCCGCCGGGCTGGTGCTGCCGTTGAGCGTGATCTCCGTGCGCATCGGGTTACTCCCCAGCCCTCGTGTAACGCCCCCCACGATCTTCCCCACACTCCGGGACGGTGCACATTGTCGCGGGTAGGCTCCTTCGTCCGCAAGAGCCACGCCATACCCGGGCGATAGCGCCTGAAGGCTCTTACTCCTCGTCGCCTTCGGGGCACCGGTGGTGATGTGAGCAGATCTTGTCGTATACAGCCAGGATTTCCTGCGCGGTGTGGTCTTTGAGATAGGCACACCTTGAGTCTCGTGCGGTCTCGTGACAGCGGCGGACTCCCTGCTCGCCGGTCCGGACGGCAATCGCCAAGCAATCCTTGACGCGCCACCACTCCGTGAACAGCACCTGACCTGTGTGCCGACACCGGGTGCGCCCCGGCGACCAACGCGGCCTCGTACCGTTCGAACGCGGCGCGGACGTCCGCCAGGACCGCCGGCCGGTTGACCACCACCTCGTCTGTGTACGCCGATATCGAGGTCACCGGGTGGGTTCGGCGGCGATCTCTGGAGGCCTGGCCTGCTCGGGGACCGTGGCGGCGACCGGTGCTTGCTCGTCGGGCATCTCGGCGGGCTCCGGTGTGCTGCCGACGGAGAATGCCAGGCAGACCACTGCGGCGAGGAGGTACCCGAGTGCAGCGCCGGGGCTGGCCGCCCAGGCCACTTGCTCGCCGTGGATCAGGCCGATGAACGACAGCACCGCCCCGGCCGCGCAGTACCCGGCCGCCCAGTAGTAACGTTTGTCGATCATGAACGCGGCGATTGCGCCGAGCACCATGCCGGCCAGGATCGCCCCGCCGCCGAGGCTCTTCAGGCCGTCGTAGACGACACCGGCCTGAGCCAGTGCGTCGCTACCGACTGTGGTCGCGCTGGTGCCGGCGGCGTTGAGCACGTTGTCGATCTGGCCGGTGGCCCAGGCCGCGACGTTGGGGATCACCGCCAGGACGACGGCCACCGCGTGCGCCTTGGGTACCGAGACGAACGCCTGCGCACCGATCAGCAGCCCGATGTAGAGCAGGATCGGCACGATGGCCGGCAGCGGGATCAGCGCGCCGAGCAGCCCGAACAGTCCCAGAAAGCACATCAGCGCGATCACCACGCCGGAGGCCAGCGAGTACGTGGTCCGGCCACCGGCCTCCTTCCAGCCGGGGTGCCCGATGTAGACGGCGGGTGGGAATGGGCTGCCCAGCGCGGCGCCGACCACCGCGCCGGTGCCGTCGGCGAGTAGCACGCTGCGCAGGTTGTAGTTGTCTCCGGCGACCGCGGCGCTCTCCACGTTGGTCATGCCCTCGCAGAAGTTGTAGATGCCCAGCGGGATCGCGGTGGCCAGCAGCGGCGCCACCTCAGAGAGGCCGTTGACCAGCAGATCGATGTTGAGGGTCGGCAGGCTGATGGCGATGTCTTTGGCCGCGGTGACCACGTCGGGTGCGGACATGTAGCCGCCGATCCAGCCGATCGCGGTGCCGACCAGCAGCGCGGCCAGCCCGATCGGGATGTTGCCGGGCAGCTTGCGGCCGGTGAAGAAGCCGATCACGATGATCGCGAACACCGGCAGGGCGATCCACAGGGCTTCCCACATCTGCGCGGCCGGGCGCATCGAGATGAACGCGATCGAGATGCCGGCCAGCGTCCCGAGCAGCGCCGCCCGGGGAGTGAACCGGCGGATGTAGGGACCGACGAACGCGCCGATCAGCACGATCAGCCCGATGATGAACGACCACGCCAGGCCGGCCACCCAGGCCCGGATCGGGTCCCTGGTGCTCAGGAAGATCGGCAACATGATCACGAAGGTGACGATGAACATGTGCGGCACGCTGGGGCCATACGGCATCGCGCACACGTCGGTGCGGTTCTCCCGGCGGGCCAGCCGGCGGGCCAGGTAGGTGTAGTACCCGTTGCCGATCAACAGCTGGATCCCCAGCGCGGGCAGGATGATCCCGAACACGTCGCCCTGGGGGATCTGCACGACGCCCACGCACAGTGTGGTCAATACCAGCACGTTGACCAGCACGTTGAACCCGAGGCCGAACGCCGCGTTGAGGTCACCGCTGACCCACCAGGGCAGCCGCACGGTCCCGTTCTTGGCCTGGGTGGTCATGGGGATCAACTCCGTTCGCGGTCGGTGGCCGCGCCGACCGCGGCGGGGCTGACGGCACTCAGCGCGTCGAGGTAGGCCGCCGACGGGGCGACCCAGCCGAAGATGCCCCCCTGGGCGACGATCATCGCCAGCCCGGCCCGCTGAAACTCCGGGAAGTAGGAGCCGACGCAGTCGGCCAGTACGAGGCACTCGTAGCCGCGGTCGTTGGCCTCCCGGACCGTGGTGTGCACGCACACCTCGGTGGTGACGCCGGTGACGACCAGACTGGTGATGCCGGCGACCTGGAGCAGTGGGTGCAGGTCGGTGGCATAGAACGAACCCTTGCCCGGCTTGTCGATCACCAGCTCGCCGTCACGCGGAGCGAGCTCGTCGACGATGCCGTGGCCGTACTCGCCGCGGATCAGGATCCGGCCCTTCGGACCGGGCTCGCCGATCCGCAGTGTCGGGTTACCGCGGTTGAGCTTGGCCGGCGGGCAGTCGGTCAGGTCGGGGCGGTGGCCCTCGCGGGTGTGGATGACGGTCATCCCGACGCCCCGGGTGGCTGCCAGCACCTGCCGCAGCGGCGGGATCACCGCCTGCAGCAGGCTCACGCCGTTGCCCAGTGTCTCGCCGAAGCCTCCTGGTTCGACGAAGTCTCGCTGCATGTCGATCAGGAGCAACGCGGTCCGGGCTGGGTCGAAGCCGAACGGGCCGGGATCGGCTGGCACGGTGACCTGGCCAGCGGTGACATGGTCAGCCGGCATGGTGATCTCCCCCGAGGTTGGCAGCCACAGTGGTGGCGGCGATCACTCCCTCAGAGGTGGCGACGCAGCCGAAGACCCCGCCCTGCATGGTCACCATTCGCAGTGCCGCGTTGTGGTTGCCCAGCTCGGTGGCCCCGGTGCAGTCGGAGAGGAGCAGGCACTCATAGCCCCGGTCGTTGGCCTCGCGCATGGTGGTGTGCACGCAGACGTCGGTGGTGATCCCGGTCAGCACGAGGTGGGTGATGCCTTTGGTGCGCAGTACCAGGTCGAACTGGGTGGCGAAGAACGCGCCCTTGCCCGGCTTGTCGATCAGGATCTCGCCCGGCAGCGGCGCGACCTCGTCGACGATCTGCCAGCCCGGCTCGCCACGGACCAGGATCCGGCCCTGCGGCCCGGGGCCGCCGATCTCGGCGCCGATCTGTGCCGAGCGCCACCGCTTGTTGGCCGGCAGATCGGACAGGTCCGGGGAATGGCCCTCCCTGGTGTGGATCACCGGCATGCCGATGGCCCTGGCGTGGGCCAGCATCCGCGCTGCTCCGGGTAGGCCGGCCCGGGTCAGCTCGATGTCGTAGCCCATCCGGTCGACGTAGCCGTCGGGACCGCAGAAGTCGAACTGCCAGTCGATGCAGATCAGAGCCGCCCGGTCAACCGGCACGGTGCCGTCGTAGGGCCATGGGTACGGGTCGGCGGCGACCGGCCCGAGCTGGGCGAGCCGCGAGAGGGTGCGGGTCATGTCGTCCTCCTACGGTCAGCCAGGTGGGGTATCGACGGCCAGCCGGGTTGCGACGGACAGCAGCAGCGGCTCGGAGAATGCCGGACCGATCAAGGTGATGCTGGCCGGCCGCTCGTCAGCGGTCCGCCCGGCCGGCACCGTGAGCGCCGCGAGATCGAGGAGGTTGACGAACTGGGTGTAGCGGCCCAGCACGGTATTGCGGCGTACCGGCTCCTCGGCGATCTCGTCCAGGGTGAAGGTGGTCGGCACGGTCGGCATGATCAGCAGGTCGGCGCGTTGCCAGAGCTGCTCGGTCCAGCGCCGCAGCTCCTGCAGCCGGTGCCAGGCCCGGAAAGTGGCTACCGCGTCGAACTTCCTGCCGCCCTCGATCAGCTGCCGGGTGATCGGCAGGACATCCTCGGGATGCCCAGCGAAGAACTCCTCCAGCTCGGCCAGCCGCTCAGCAACCCATGGTCCGTGGTAGAGCAGTTCGCCCGCCTCGAGCAGCGGGGCGATCGTGGTCAGCGTGATCTCGCCGGCGGGGCCATCGGCGCGGGCCACGGCGGTGTTGAAGGCGTCCCGCATCGCGTCGTCACCCTCGAAGTTGAGTTCGGTTGGCACAGCCAACCGGACCCGTGAGTGGCAATGCGAGCTATAGCTC
>JBOHGH010000014.1:0-56508 GCA_050699975.1 Pseudonocardiaceae bacterium
GCCGAGGCCCGGGCGGCCCGCACCGACGCCTCGGCCGCGGTGGCCGGCCAGCCGCGCCGGTTAGCGGGATGCCGGTGCACCCTGGCCACCCCGTCGCGGGCCCGCGAGACGGCTTGGGCAACTCCGGGCAGGCTCATCAGCGGTGCTAACGGGTCGGCAGGCACTCCGGCAGTCTCTCAGCCAGCAGAGCCCGGCGCGGCGGACGCACCGCGGTGCTTGGAGTCGGCCCAACACCGCTGGGGCGCTGGTCGCGGGCGTTGGTGCGGTGGCTAGGTTGCCGCGGGTGAGCGCGTCGAGGTCGACTACGTCAACAACCAGCCGGGTCCTGCCGGTAGAGCAGTATGTGGCTGGGCTGAGCCGCAAGCGCATGGCCGCGGGTGTGCTGTTCCGTGATGTCCTGGGGCGGGTGCTGTTGGTCGAGCCGTCGTACAAGCCGAATTGGGAGATTCCGGGCGGTGCGGTCGAGGCCGATGAGTCTCCCTGGGCCACCGCAGCCCGTGAGCTGACCGAGGAGCTGGGGTGGGACCGGCCGCTGGGCCGGCTGCTGGTGGTGGATTACGTGGGCCCGCAGGACTCTCGCCCCGAGGGAGTGGTGTTCGTCTTCGACGGCGGTGTGCTGGACGAGACCGACGTCGTGGGGATGGTGCTGCGGCTTCAGGTGTTGGATTTTTGGATTTTCGGATGCATCATGGGAGGGACTCGCACGTCCCTGTCGGGTGCGATGGCGAGGGCGTGGGAAAGGAGCTGGTCATGGCTGCTTCGGAGGTACGGCAGACGCGGGCGATGCTGCGCTCCAAGGGCCAGCTCACTCTTCCTTCGGAGATCCGAGCAGTACTGCACATCGGCGAGGGGGACGAGGTTGAGTTCACCGTTACGGATGCTGGCGAGGTCCTGCTGCGCGGCATGACCAGCGTGCCTGCTGACCAGCGCTGGTTCTGGGAGCCGGACTGGCAGGCCGGCGAGCGCGAGGCGAGTGAGCAGATCAAGGCTGGCGACGTCGAGGTCTTCGATGACGTCGATGCCATGTTCGGTGCGCTGAACAAGTAGACGGCGGTGCCTACGTTCGCGACGACACCGCGTTTCCGGCGTGACCACAAGGCCCTGGCTCCCGAGCAGCGCGCCCGGTTTGAGAAGGTCGTGCGCGAGGAGTTCGTACCCGACGTGGACGCCAACCAGTGGCGCCCAGGGCGGCGGGTCAAGCGGGTGCAGGGTGTGCCGAAGGTGTTTGAGATGACCTGGGCGCCGGATGGACGGGCCACCTGGCAGTTCGGGGCGCCGATCCGGGACGGCGTCCGGCACGTCATCTGGCGCCGGGTAGGTACCCACGACATCTTCGCCGACGCGTGAGCTCAGGGTGAGGACTACTCCTCGGCGTAGGGGCGACCGTCGCGGGCGGCCTCCAGCTGCGCACGGGTGAACACAGTGCCGGGCGGCCAATCGATCTGGGTCAGCTCCTCCAGTCCGGCAGACGCTCCGGTGGCGTGGTCAGCGCCACGAGCGTTGATGTCGTCCAACAGCCGATAGATCAGCAGCGCTAACGAGCCGGGCCCAGAGCCGGGATAGCCCCAGTTCAGGCCCCAGTAACTGTCCTTGGGGGCAGGGTAGAGCCTGCCGTCTTCAGTACGTACCCAGATCGGGCGGTCGAAGGTAATCTCGGCCATCGGACCAAAGGTGGGCAGCTGTTGTGGGATCGTGGCCAGGAGGAGCCCGTTAGGCTCGCGGGCCACTATGGCACCGGTCTCCGGATCGGTCAGGGTCTCGCGACTCCCGTCGGGATCGATGAGCTCGAATGCTGCGGTGCGTTCGATCGGTTCCAGCCGCGTGGCCCACTCCGCGCCGTATTCCGTGTTCGGTTAATCTGCTCCGGGTTGGAGAATGGAAAGTCGCGGCCGCCGTCCCACATTTTTGCTTGGCGCACGCATTCGGCGGCCAGCCGGTCGGTCCGGGCGAGGATCTGCAGCCAGCCGCCGCGGCGGTCCTGCTCGCTGACGGCCTCGCGATCAACCTTGGGTATCGGCAGTGGGTGGGCTGCCACGGCGGTCACGTCGCCGTTGTGTCGGCCACAGTTGATACTGCGCTGCTCGCACTCAGCGAGTGTCCGTAGTTCCTCCAGCGCGCCGGTGGTGGAGCGATGTTGGGCAATCCTGGCCAGGTGCAGCAGGATCTCGTGGGCTGGGCCGTTCTGCGGCAGGGTCGCGGCCAGCCGCAGTAACGGGGTGGTATTGACCTCGGGGATCGTCGGGTAGGTCACTGGTGGCGCGCCGGGTTTCCAGGCCGCGATCAGCGTGGGGATTCGCAGCATGAGTGGCCAGTACGGCGCGGGTTGCCCCAGCACGCGGGCCAGATCAGCCCATTCCATACGGGAGTGGTTCTGCTCGGTCAGGTTGTCGGGTTGCGCGGTTGATAACCCCGGTCCGAAAACGTTGAAGGTGCTTTGCACGTCGACCAAGGCGTCGGCGTCGGGGAGCTTGGCAGCCACATGGGGTAGCGACAGTCCATTGAGTTCTGGACGGGACCATACTACACAAACCGTGCCGGGATCCGTTTTCCAGGTCTGCACCACGGCGTCCTCGATCTCGTGCGCGCCGTTATAGGTAGCCGGACACTCGGCGTCGGGCCAGCAACGGATCGGAATACGGCGGATCAGCTCAGGATGGGTGCTCGCCGCCCACCGGTACACGTCATCCTCATGCCAGATCGGCCGGCCATTCTTCGTAGCGGCTGGCGAGGCGAACTTGCCGATCTTCGACCGAATCCACAGCAGCAGCCGCGGCTGGCCGAGCAACGTCGCGCAGTCTGCGAGGTCGATGCCTTCGGGGTCGTCCTCGTCGATGTCGCCCACGGGGGCGAGGTTATCGGGTGAGGGTGGTGAGGAAGGCTTGCCAGGTGGTGGTGGGGACGGTCAGGGCGGGGCCGGTGTGGTCCTTCGAGTCGCGTACCAGCACGGCGTCCGGCGTGGGCGCGACCTCGACGCAGGCAGCGCCACCGTTGCTGTAGCTGCTGGTGCGCCAGCCGACCTCGACGCAGTCTCCGTTGGTGCCGCTGTAGCTGCTGGTACGCCAGACGATGTGATCCGGCTCAGGCGCGGTCATCATGATCCTCTCGATCCGCGTAGAGCTCGGTTGCCAGGGTGGCAATCAGCTTTCTCGATTCTCCCTCGTCCAGCGCGGTCTCCGCCAGTGCCCCCAGGATGCGTTGGTAGGCATCGATCTCCACCGGCTTCTCCAGGAACAGGCTGGAGGTCTCGCTCTCCAGGTAGGCCACCGGCTTGAACTCGGCGAACTCCATGAGCCTGAAGGTCCCGTTGATCGCGGCGTGCCCGCCGAGCGCGGCTGGTATCACGCGTAGCGTGAGATAGGGCCGCAGCGACATCCGCAGCAGGTGGTGCAACTGGTCGGACATCACCGTCGGGCCGCCGATTGGCAGCCGGAGCGCGAACTCGTGGATGAAGAAGGTGAACCGGGCCGGGCGGTCCCGGCTGAACAGGCTTTGCCGGGCCAGCCGGGCGGCCACCCGATCGTCGATCTCGTCCGCCGGAATCGTGCCCGCCTCCCGGATCAGCGCGCGGGTGTAGTCGCCGGTCTGCAGCAGGCCGGGCACGAGGGTCGGCTCGAAGCCGCTGATCGCGACCGCCTTGTTCTCGTGGTCGATCAAGGTCACGAGCTGCAGGGGCAGCCGGGAGCCGTGCTGCTGGAACCAGCCCGGGGTGTGCTGGTCCTCGCAGAGCGCGAGCAGCCGGTCACGTTCTGCGCTCGGCACCCGGCAGACGGCCAGGAATGCCGACACCTGCACCGCGCTAACGTTGCGCTTGCCCGATATCAGCCGGGACACCCAGCTCGGTGACAGGTCGAGCAGGCGCGCGACCTGCTTGCCGGTCAGCCCGGCGTGCTGCATCGCGCGGCGCAGCCCCTCGCCCAGCTCGCGGCTGCGGATCGTCGGCTCACGGTCTTGCATGATGACCTCCCTCGGCGACAAATTCTGCACCACCAGCGCGGGGCCTTGCAGACTTGGGTATTGCGTGCCCCAGGGTCAACCGGTTGTGTCATCGTCGGCGGACGAGCGGATCTCGCCGAACCCCCAGGAGGTATCCGATGGACACGGTCTCGCCGGTGCTCGCCGACGCGTTCCACCTGCTGCTCAGGGATCTCTATGCCCACCTGTGCGAGGCGGAGTACCTGACGAGCAAGACCGA
This sequence comes from Pseudonocardiaceae bacterium, assembly GCA_050699975.1. GTDB lineage: Bacteria > Actinomycetota > Actinomycetes > Mycobacteriales > Pseudonocardiaceae. The sequence continues at coordinate 4,193 of JBOHGH010000014.1, forward strand.
CGGGTGGTCTGACGAGGACATCGACTCGGTGCGCAGGCTGATACCCGACCTGCTCGTCACGATCCGGGGGCTGCTGATCGAGCATGAGGCGACCTCCAGTGGCAACTGCCGGACCTGCCCGTCGGCCTGGCCCTGCCCGGTGGTCACGACGATCCACGCGCTGGTCAAGGACCCGGACCGGGAGTTCGCCGCGATCCTGCGCAGGGCCGACGACGAGCGGTGATGCTCCACCGCTGCCTCACCAGTGCGGTGGCCCTGGAGCGAGGGGCCGATTACCGTCGGCGGTGGACCGTGACAAACGCGACAAGGAGGTCCGCACATGGGCGACTCCGGCCAAGGACTCGACAACCTGCTCAGCGAGAGCCGTGCGTTTCCTCCGAGCAACGAGTTCGCCGCGCAGGCGAACGCCACTGCAGCGCTCTACGACCAAGCCGACGCCGACCGCGAGGCCTTCTGGGCGGGCCAGGCCCGCCGGCTGCACTGGCACACCGATTTCGAGCAGGTCCTCGACTGGTCAGACGCCCCGTTCGCGAAATGGTTCGTCGGCGGCAAGCTCAACGTCGCCTACAACTGCGTCGACCGGCACGTCGAGGACGGCCATGGCGACCAGGTCGCCTTCCACTGGGAGGGCGAGCCGGGCGACACCCGCACCATCACCTACGCCGACCTGCAGCGCGAGGTCTGCAAGACGGCCAACGCGCTGCTCTCGCTGGGCCTGCAGACCGGGGACCGGGTGGCCATCCAGCTCCCGATGATCCCCGAGGCGGTCTTCGCCATGCTCGCCTGCGCCCGGCTGGGCATGCCGCACAGTGTGGTGTTCGGCGGCTTCTCCGCTGAGTCGCTGCGCCAGCGGGTCAAAGACGCCCAAGCCAAGCTGGTGATCACCGCCGATGGTCAGTACCGACGAGGCAAGGCGGCACCCTTGAAGGCCAACGCCGACGAGGCACTCAAGGATGCCTCGACGGTGCACCACGTGATCGTGGTCAAACGGACCGACATCGACATCGACTGGATCGAGGGTCGTGACCTGTGGTGGCACCAGGTGGTCGATCACCAGTCCGACCAGCACGCCTGCGAGGCGTTCGACAGCGAGCATCCGCTGTACATCCTCTACACCTCAGGCACCACGGGTAAGCCCAAGGGCATCCTGCACACCTCCGGCGGCTACCTCACCCAGTGCGCCTACACCCACCACGTCGTCTTCGACCACAAGGCCGGCCAGGACGTCTACTGGTGCACAGCCGACATCGGCTGGGTCACCGGGCACAGCTACATCGTCTACGGGCCGCTGGCCAACCGTGCGACTTCGATCATGTATGAGGGCACCCCGAACACCCCGCACGAGGGCCGGCACTGGGAGATCGTGCAGAAGTACGGCTGCACCCTCTACTACACCGCGCCGACCCTGATCCGCACCTTCATGAAGTGGGGCGCAGAGATCCCGGAACGCTACGATCTGTCGTCACTGCGGCTGCTGGGCAGCGTGGGGGAGCCGATCAACCCCGAGGCCTGGATGTGGTACCGGAAGCACATCGGCTCAGACCGCTGCCCGATCGTGGATACCTGGTGGCAGACCGAGACCGGGGCGATCATGATCTCGCCGCTGCCCGGCGTCACCGAGACCAAACCGGGTTCGGCGATGCGCGCGCTGCCCGGTATCAGCGCCGCCGTGGTCGACGGGTCCGGTACCACGGTGGGCCACGGCGGGGGCGGCTACCTGGTGCTGGACCAGCCGTGGCCCGGGATGCTCCGGACCATCTGGGGTGACGATGACCGCTACCGGGAGACCTACTGGTCGCGCTTCGCTGACCAGGGCCACTACTTCGCCGGGGACGGCGCCAAATATGACGATGACGGCGCGATCTGGCTGCTCGGCCGGGTGGACGACGTCATGAACATCTCCGGGCACCGGATCTCCACCACCGAGGTGGAGTCCGCGCTGGTGTCGCATCCGACGGTGGCCGAAGCCGCCGTGGTCGGCGCCCCCGATCCGATCACCGGGCAGGGCATTGTCGCGTTCGTGATCCTGCGGGGCCATGTCGCCCAGGACGAGGCACGAGGCGAAGAAGCGATCAAGGCGCTGCGCAACCACGTGGCCACAGAGATCGGCGCGATCGCCAAACCCCGGCAGATCATGGTCGTCGCGGACCTGCCGAAGACCCGATCCGGCAAGATCATGCGGCGCTTGCTGCGCGACATCGCCGAGAATCGCGAAATCGGCGACGTCACCACCCTGGCCGACTCCTCAGTAATGGACCTGATCTCTGCTGGCATGCAGTCCGGCTCCGCCGAGTAACGATCAGACTGCCATTCGGAGCCGAATCGCGATTTCGGGCACCGCTGAACCCGCCATTCGGAGCCGAACTGCGGTGCGGGCATGCTGGAGACATGGCTGATGGGCTGCTTGTGCGGGGGGCGGTGTTGATACCTGAGGCCGAGTTGCGGTGGCGCTTTTCTCGAGCGAGCGGGCCGGGCGGGCAGGGGGTCAACACCACCGATTCGCGCGTCGAACTGGTCTTCGACGTTGCGGCCAGCACGGCGTTCACCGAGCACCAACGGGCCCGGATACTCCAGCGGCTGTCCGGACGACTGGTCGCAGGGGTGCTGACGGTAGTGGCCGCCGAATACCGCTCCCAGCTGCGTAACCGGGAAGCCGCTCGGATTCGGCTTGCCGCGATGCTTCGTCAGGCGTTGGCCCCGGACCCGCCGACGCGCCGCCCGACCCGGCCGTCGCGGGCCGCCCGCGAGCGTCGGCTCGCCGATAAGCGCCGCCGGACGCTCACCAAACGGCTGCGCAGGCCGACGGAGGAATGAGCGGAGCCGGTTATCTCAGCAGGGATCCGGGTCTACCTGCGCGTGCTGGCCGGATACAGCTGTGAACCATCAGCTATGAATCCGGACTGAACACCAGCAGCGGCACCAACTGCTCAGCGGCGGTCAAGGAACCGTGGTGACCGACCAAGCGGCTCAACCTGGCTTCAACGGCTGAGCGCACGACGACGAAATCCGTGCGCGCGGCGACCACGACGTCACCGATGCGATCCCGGATGCGGTGCTCAACCACGGGCCCGAACCACCCCTGCGCGATGGCCTCGTCGCGGGTCACGATCCACGCCCGATCCCCGATCAGCTCCCGCCAGGTCGCGAACACGTCGTCGGTGGCGCCCGGCTCGGTGTAGACGTAGCGGGCCCGGGGATCGCCGCCCAGCAAGCGCACCCCGGCTTGCAGTGCCGGTTCGGTGTCGAAGTCGAGCCTGCTCTGCTCGGGCACTGTCACCATCCCGTGGTCCGCGGTCACCACGAGCTGGGCGCCCGGCGGGAGCCTCTCGGCGATGGCGGCGGCCAGCCGGTCGACGTGGGCCAGTTGCAGCCGCCACGGCAGCGATCCGACACCGTACCGATGACCGAGCAGGTCCAGGTCGCCGTGGTAGACGTAGCAGAAGGCCCGTTCGCTGCCAGACATGGCCACCAGCGCGGTGCCGGCCAGGTCGCCCAACGCGTGCACCCCCCGGAAGTCGCCGCCACGCAGGACCGCCCGGGTCAAACCCGTCTCCTGGTGCAGGTGCGGGACCGCTAGCGTGACCCGCACACCGGCATCCGCTGCCCGTTCCAGCGCTGTGTACACCGGCTGGATGTCCTCGGGAATGAACCGCTTCCGCAGATCGGTCCCATCGCCCCCGTCGTGGGTGCGCCAGCTCAAGGCGTTGATCAGCGATCCGTCGGGGATAGCGAAGGAGAAGCCGACGATTCCGTGCTGACCTGCCGGCAGGCCGGTTCCGAGAGTAGCCACGCTGGTCGCCGTCGTCGCCGGGAACCCCGCTGTGATCGGCTCGCTACCTCCGGTCAGAGACGTGAGGAACGGGGCGTCCTGAGGATGCGCCCGCAGCGCCTGCCACCCCAGACCGTCCACCAGCAACAGGCACACCCCCCGGGCCGGGTGAAGAAGCGCCGGCCGATCCGCGAACCCGGGAACACCAAGACCGGACAGCAGCGCGGGCACCACGTCGGCCAGCGCACCCACCCCGCAAGCGGGCACCAGCGGAATGTCCATCGTCGTCGCACCCCCGATCGGACCCGCTGCCACAGGTTATGACACCGGGCTCAGAGCATGACGACGTCGGAGGTGTTGCGGCGCGGATCGAGGACGCCGGTATCCGGCAGTATCCGACGACGGGACCTCAGAAGGGCGGGGGTTCGTTCGGGTCGGATTTTGGGTGGGTGGTGAGTGGTTGGGGGTCGGTCAGTGGTGGTGGTTGGGAGTGGTAGGTGTGTCCGCTGGGGGTGGTCCAGGTGGTGCAGCCGTCGGGGTGGTGGGTGACTGACCAGCCGGGGGTCTGTTTGATCTGATGATGGTTCCGGCATTTGGGCCCGACGTTGGTTTCGCTGGTCGGGCCGGTGCCCTCGGCTGGGTTGTGGGGGATGCCGTGGTCGAGGTCGCAGCGGTGGGCCGGTACCCGGCAGCCCGGGAACTGGCAGGTCTGGTCTCGAGTGATCACGAGTCCGGCGAGGTGGGCTGGTGGCCGGTAGCGGGTGGTGCCGTAATCGAGTGGCCGGCCCGAGGCTGGGTCGGTGAGGATGCGCCGCCAGGTGCCGGCGGCGGCGAGGTCGCGGGCTACCGCGGCCGGGATCGGCCCGTAGCCGGCCAGCTCACCGGGCAGGTCATCGGCACCGAGTAGCGCGGTGTAGGGGATGGTGACCCGGACATCCACCCCACCGCCGCGCCGGCACCGCCCGCATTCGCACCGGCAGCCCGCAGAGCGGGTGGCGCCGGTGGCCGGGGAGTCATCGTGGGCGCCGGGCGCGGTGGTGGCACCCGAGGTGCCGTTGTCGCTGTGGTGCCCGCCGTCGGCCTGGGTGGTGTGGTCGCGGGCAGCGCTGGTGTGCTGGCTGGTCCAACCGGTCGGGTTGAGCACCAGGTCGACCAGCGCATCACCGCGGCGGGCGTCCATGCTGCGCTGATCACCGGGGAACCCGGCGTGTCGGGCGTGTTCGTCGAGCACGGCGAACACCCCGACGGCGTCGCCGGCCGGCAGGTAGGCGCACAGGGTGGCCATCCCGTCGGTCTCGGGCCACATCCGGACCCCGCGCTCACGCCGGGCCTGTTCGGCTCGCTTGCCGGCGGCCGCGGGATCAGCCAACAGCACCGCCCGACGCGTCGCGGCCCGCAGCTGCCCGGGGGTCTGTTTCGGTGCTTTGGCCAGCACCTGCGCCTCGACCGCCGTGGTGTGCTCCTCGGACAGATTCAGCGTCTCGGCGTCAACAATGCGGGCCTTGGCCAGAGTGATCCGGCCGGCCTCCATCGCGGCCAACGTGGCCGGCAACCGGGTACACAACGACCCGGCGTCACCCACCCGGCACGCCGCAGTACCCGCCGAGGCGGCCAGCATCAAACCGACTTCGGCCACCGCCGAGTCATGCGCCTGCGAGTCGCAGGCACCCATCGCCTTGTTCCGAGCCTGCGCGCTGTGCATGAACGAGGTCATCTCCCGGAGCTGCCGGGCCTGCGCCCACGCGATCACCCGCTCCCAGGCCCCTACCCGCTCCAGGGTCTCGAACTCGCGATGCTCCGGGTCGGTCTGGGCGGGTTGGGCCAGCAGATCGGCCAGCATCCCGTCCGGGACGTACTCCGACCAGCGCACCGGCTCCGCAGCACCCGGCCGGTCCTCCACCAAGCAGTCGATGACCTCTTCGGGTGGGGCGGTGATCGGGGGCGGGATCAGCTCGGTATCGAACATGTGTTCGAACATACTCCTGTGGGAGCGGGCTGGCAACAGACGGTGCGACCGGGTTGACCCAACGTGTCAAGACGCCCATCACCGCCGCGACCGGCGGGATTGAGTCCCCTAATGATCAGCACGTTCCGTGACGAGTGGCACGGGATCGGAGTGGGAGTCTGTCTCGGAAAACCCCTGCTGGCGGCCGTCTGGTCGCCGCCTTCTCGCCGTGTTCTACGCCACCACCCTCGGTTCGGTGCGGCCACAGTGTGTGATCGACACGGGTCGTGGCACCATGTCGCCCGTGACTAGCAGGCAGCCCCGCAGCAACGGCCGGCACGCCAGACCGGATCTACCACCCGGGGCGCGGTCATTGCCGCTGTCACCGGACTCTCCCGGTCAGCATGCCGACGCATCCCTGGGCGAGCTGGTGCGGGAGGCCGCCACGCACTTCTCCACCTTGTTCCGCGCGGAGGTGGAGCTGGCCAAGGCGGAGGTGACAGCCGAGGTCCGTAAGGGCGTCAAGGGTAGCATCTTCTTCGTCCTCGCCCTCGCGATACTGATCTTCAGCCTGTTCTTCCTGTTCGTCGCGGTGGCTCAGGTGCTGGCCATCTGGCTGCCCCAATGGGCCGCATTCAGCATCGTCTTCGGCCTGATGTTGGTCGCTTCGGCTGGATTCGCGCTGCTGGGCTGGCGCCGGGTGCGGAGCATCCGAAAGCCGGCACGCACGATCAGTACCGTCCGTGACACCGGGGCGGCGCTGACCCGTCGGCGTGCCCACCAGCATGCCGTCGATCAGCCCAGGGAGTGAGCCGTCCGCCTGATCCCAGCTCAGTCCGGTTTCCTGGACCCTGGACACACCGGGAAGTATCGGCCAACGGGATCCGGCTGCATGTCGCGGAGGCCGGGTCCGGCCCGCTGGTGCTCTTGCTGCACGGCTTCCCGGAGTTCTGGTGGTCCTGGCGCTACCAGCTGCCGGCGCTGGCTGCCGCGGGGTGCCACGCCGTCGCCGTGGACCTGCGCGGTTACGGTGACTCGGACAAACCGCCACGTGGCTATGACCTGTGGACCCTGTCGGGTGACGTGGCGGGCCTGGTCCGAGCACTCGGGGAACGCCACGCCGACCTGGTCGGGCACGACTGGGGCGGAATCCTCGGCTGGTGCACCGCCGCACTGCATCCCAGGTTGGTGCGCTCGGTCACGGCGCTGTCCGCGCCGCATCCGCTCGCGATGGGACAGGCGCTGCTGCGCGACCCGGCACAGCGCTGCGCTTCACGTCACCTGGCCGGTTTTCAAGTCCCATGGCTGCCCGAGCGCAGCCTCACCCGGGACGGCGCAGCGCAGGTGGAACGGATCCTGCGGGGCGGAGCAGGCCCGCAGTGGCGCGCGTCGAGCGAGCTCGCTGTGGCGGCCAGGCGCTACCGCGAGGCCATGCTGATCCCTGGCGCAGCGCACTGCGCGCTGGAGTACTACCGGTGGGTCGGCCGCTCCCAGTTCCGGTTCGACGGGCGCCGGCTGGCCCGCGCCGTGAACCGGGCGCCCCGAGTTCCGGTGCTGCAGGTGCACGGCGCCGACGATCCCTACGTGCTGGAGCCAACCGCGCGGCGCTCGGTCCAGTGGGCAGGGAACAGCTATCGCTACGAGGTACTGCCCCACATCGGCCACTTCGTGCAGCAGGAAGCGCCCGAGCGCACCACCACGCTGATCAGTGCGTTCCTTCGGAACGCGTGAGTGGCGATGCGAGCTCTAGCCCTCATCGCCACTCACGGGTACTCACGCGGCGCAGGTGCCGGTGGCGACCCTGTCGCTCTGGTTCGGTGCCGCAGCGATGTCGTCGGCGATCTCTTCCTCGGTCAGCACGAACCCGGTCTCGTCGTTGTCCACCGCTGCCCCGAACACCAAGCCGAGGACCTGACCCGACCCGTCGAGCAGCGGGCCGCCCGAGTTCCCGCTGCGCACCACGGCGCGGACGGTGTAGACGTCACGGACCACTGTCGTTCCGTTGTAGATGTCCGGGCCGCGCAGCCGGATGCGGTCCCGCACCCGGGCAGCCGAAGCCGTGTACGGCCCGTCCAGCGGGTAGCCGAGCACCAGCGCATCCAACCCGGTAAGGGCAGGCTTCGGGGCCAGCTCCAGCACCGGTGCCCTCAGCCCAGGCACCTTCAGCACCGCGACGTCAGTATTCGGGTCATAGCTGACCACCACGGCGTCCAGCGCGCCCCTTGAGGTTTCCACGGACACCCGGTCGGAACCGGCGACGACGTGCGCGTTGGTGATCACCCGCTGCGGGGCCACCACGAACCCGGTGCCCTCCAGCGCCCGGGAACAGGACACCGCCCGGGCCCGGACCTTGAGCACGCTGGCGCGGGCCTCCCGCACCACCGGGCTGTTGAGCAGGACCGGATCGGCCGGGCCGACATCGGTGATCGGGGTCGGGGCGAACGGGGCGAGGACGTCTGGGAACCCCGAGACGTCCAGCAGCACGGTGAGCTCGCCTGGCAGGTCGCGCAGCACCTTGGGCATCATCGTGTCCACGACCCGCAGCACCGACGAGTCCTTCACCGCGGCGGTCACGCCGGGATAGGCCGACGACTTGGTCAGCGGCAGAGCGACCAACCAGGCCACCACCAGAGCCGCGGCGCCCTGCACCACCGCGCCCAGCATGCCGTCCGCCTGGCGCAGCGACTCGGCACCGATCCGGCTCTGTACCAGGCCGCCCAGCCACACACCCAGCGTCTCGCCCAGCGCGACGAGCACGATCACGATCGACACTCCGATCGCGACTCGGACCTCAGGGCTCTCGAAGCGCGAGATCAACTGTGGCGCGATCCGCACGCCGATCACGGCCCCAGCCAGCACGCCGACGAAGGACGCGGCCGCGGTAACCATCCCCTGCCGAGCGCCAGAGATCCCGGCGAACAGGGCCAGCACCAGCACCAGCATGTCCACCCAGTTCACCGGATCACCTCGGTCCGCTCGGCCAACCCCCACGCGACGTCCACGTCGTACTCGGTCGCCGGCTCCCAGGGTCGTTCCCACCCGCCCATCGCCAGCAGCGCCGCCAGCAATCCACCGGTGAAACCCCAGACGAGCATCCCAGGAAGGAGGAAGCCGGGGTGCAGGTACCCACTGGGCCCGCGCACTATCAGCCGGTTCACCGGGTCCGCGAGCACCCGCAGGAGCACCCGGACGACCGCAGCGGTCTCCCGGCGATCCACCGGGGTAACCGGTCCGGGCCGCTCCCAATGACCCAACACCGGCGTGACGACGAAATCCGACGGCGGCACGTACAGCTGCGGCAGCACCGCAACTGGCCGCACGTCTTCGGCGCGAACCCCGACCTCTTCGGTGGCCTCCCGCAGCGCCGTCGCAACCGGACCATCATCGGCGTCGTCCACCGCACCACCGGGGAAGCAGACCTGACCGGCGTGCGACGACAGCTGGTCGGACCGCAACGCAAGCAGCACATCTGGCTCGCCGGTGGGCGGGTCCTCGGCGAGTAGCACGAGCACCGCCGCCGCCCGGGCACCCTCCGGTGGTGCCTGCGGTGGGGCGGGCAGCCGCCCGAGATCGCCAGCGCCAAGCCCTGCGGTGCGACGTACCAGAAGGGTGAGCCACTCCGGCACTGAAGTGGAATCGACGAGCGGGCCCGGGCGGCTCATCCCACTGTGCCTGGGCCGAGGTAACGCTGCACGACCGCGCGCACCTGCTCCGGGCTGCGCAGCACCTCGGGCGGGCTGACCTGGCTGACCCGGCCATCGGCGGACACCACGAAGCTCAGCGGCAGTACCGCAGGGGCGCCCAGCGCCGCGCGCAGCCTGCCATCGGGATCACTGACCGACGGGTAATGCACGTTCAGCGCGGCGAGCATGTCCAGCGCCCCTTCGGGCAACTGCTGCACTTCCACCCCGAGCACTGTCACCGCATCGGTCCCGGCGGCGTAAGCGGCCAGCGCGGGCAGCTCCTGGGCGCATGGCTGACACAGCGGCCCCCACAGATTGAGCAATGCGGCACGCCCGGCCAGCGCGGTCCCGAGGTCGACCGTCCCCGGTTGCCCAAGGCAGGGCAACACGACGCCGGCCAGCGCCCCCTGGACCGGCGCCGCACCGGGGGATGTGGCCGGGCAGGGCTGCAGAGCCGCCCGGGACCGAAGCTCGTCGAGGCTGGCCGGCTGGTCGGCGAGCTGCGCGGCACCGGCCGAGGTGGGGGCTGCGTCCTCCTCGGGATCCGCTCGCGGCCACAGGTTCACCGTCCCCAGGTTCACCGGCGACAGCGCCACGACGAGTGCGAATGCCAGTAATGCCGCCACCATCACCCAGCGCACCGCGGGCTTCACCGTGACACCTCGGTAGCCACTCTGTCGACCGGCACACTCGAACCGGCCAGATCAATGGGCAGCCCGGCCATCGCCAGCAGATGAGGAGTCTCAGGTCCGCGCAGCAACGCCGCGGCGATCCCGGGTTCGGTGGGTCCGCAGCCGTAGGACGGGCAGTCCCCGGCCAGTGGGCACACGCCGCATGCCGGCCGGCGAGAATGGCAGACCCGGCGCCCGTGGAAGATCAACCGGTGGGACAGCATCGTCCAGTCCCGCTTGGGCACCAGCTCGGCGATCGCCTGCTCGACCTTCACCGGGTCCTCGTGCTCGGTCCACCCCCATCGGCGTACCAGCCGCCCGACGTGGGTGTCGACCGTGATACCGGGCACTCCGAAAGCGTTGCCCAAGATCACGTTGGCGGTTTTGCGCCCGATTCCCGGGAGGGTGACCAAGTCAGCGAGCCGGCCGGGCAGCTCGCCATCGAAGCGCTCCACCAGCGCTGTGCCGAGGCCGATCAGTGCGGTCGCCTTGTTCCGGTAGAACCCGGTAGGCCGGATCAGCTCCTCCAGCTCGTCTCGATCGGCAGCCGCGTAGTCGGCGGCGCTGTGATATCGGCTGAACAACGTCGGCGTGGTCTGGTTGACCCGCTTGTCGGTGCATTGCGCGGACAGGATGGTGGCAACCGCGAGCTGAAGCGGCGTCTCGAAGTCCAGCTCACAGTGCGCGTCCGGGTAGGCGGTGGCCAGTATCCGGTCCATCCGGCGGGCTCGCCGAACCAGCGCGAGATGGCTCTCCCCGGCGAAGGACCGGCGGGATCGGGCTGGCACGCCAACAGCCTACGGACGTGGTACCGGACCCGGTCGCACGGGCCGGACAGCGCGACACGCCGGGACAGCTACCCCACGCGCAACCCAGTCAGGTGATGAGGCAGGATCGCGCGCACCATGACCGTCTGGTTCGTTATCGCCATCCCGCCGCTGATCATGTTCTTTGCGCTCGCGATGGAGCGCTTGGAGACCCGCCTGCGCCATGTCGCCATGCGCGAGAACGTTGCCGTGCAGGAGAACGAGGTCGAGGAGTTCCTGCAGACAGCCCGGGCTGACGAGGTGCGGGCACTGTTCGGTAGCGGGATCGGCCGCGCGCTGGACCTGTTCCGGCTACGTCGGCGGCGCCGCGCCGCCTTGGTCAGGTCCCGCCGCGCTCGGCAACGGGCCTAGACTCAGCCCGATGTGATCGGCGGCACCCGGTAGGTTCAGTGATGGCGGGGCCGGTCCCGCCAGGGTTCGACTGGGAGGACCGCGGTGACTGACCCCCTGACCAGAGCGGGCATCTTCCAGGGCGTTGATCCGTCTGCGGTTCAGGCGCTCAGCGCCACCCTGGAGCCGGTCGACTTCCCCCGCGCCCACGTCATCTTCGCTGAAGGCGAGCCAGGCGACCGCCTCTACATCGTGCTATCGGGCAAAGTCAAGATCGGGCGGAAATCGGCCGACGGCAGGGAGAACCTGCTCGCGGTGTTCGGGCCTTCGGATATGTTCGGCGAGCTGTCGATCTTCGACCCGGGACCGCGGACGTCCACGGCGACCACGGTGACCGAGGTCAGCGCCGTCAGTATGGATCGCGCCGCGTTGCGGGACTGGATCAACAAACGACCAGAGATCGCCGAGCAGCTGCTTCGGGTGATCGCGCGGCGGCTGCGCCGGACCAACAACATGCTCGCCGACCTGATCTTCACCGACGTGCCGGGACGGGTCGCCAAGGCGTTACTGCAGCTCGCGCAGCGCTTCGGTACCCAGGAGGCCGGCATGCTCCGTGTGACCCATGACCTGACCCAGGAGGAGATCGCCCAGCTGGTGGGCGCCTCCCGGGAGACGGTGAACAAAGCACTTGCCGATTTCGCCCACCGGGGCTGGTTACGTCTGGAAGGCAAGAGCGTGCTCATCCTCGAGCCGGAGCGGATGGCCCGCCGGGCCCGCTGACGGTTACTGGGAGAACCAATCGGGCGCATCGGTACCGGCCGCTATAGTGCACACGGTGACCCTTGGTGAAAGGAGCGCCGTGGAGAAGGATAGCTCGGCGCTCCTCGACCCACAGGAGTGGCAGACGCTTGAGCAGCGGGGGCGCCACCGCTCCTATGGGCGAGGCCAGGTGCTGTTCTTCGAGGGCGACCAGGGCGGCAGCGTCATAGCGCTGCGCAGCGGCCGGGCGAAGGTGTCGGTGCAGACGCTGCCCGGACGTGAGCTCCTGCTGGCGGTCAAGGGACCCGGAGAGTTGCTGGGCGAGATGTCAGCCCTGGACGGACGACCCCGTTCTGCGACGGCCACCACGATGGAGCCGGTGGAGGCCCTGGTGGTGTCGGCGAGCGTCTTCCAGGAGTTTCTGAAGGCCCATCCCCGGGTCGCACTGCGACTGCTGCAGGCTCTGACCGCCGGGCTGCGCGACGCTGACGAGCTCATCGCCGACCGTGACGCGGGCGACACCGTCAGCCGTACCGCTCGCCGCCTTGTGCACCTGGCCGGACGATACGGAGAGCACAACGCAGGGAACACCCACGTCGGTCTCACCCTCACCCTGACCCACGGGGAACTGGCCAGCTGGATCGGCGTGAGCCGCGAGGCGACGAGCCGGGCGCTGAGCCAGCTCCGTGTTGCCGGCTACATCACCACCGAGCGTCGCTCCATCACTGTGATCGACCTGGCCGGGCTACGTCGCTACTTAGGCTGACAACCGTGATGCCACTCGTCATAGTGAGACCCCTGGTTTCAGCCCGCGCTCGTCGAGCATCCGCCGCAGCTGCCGCAGCGCCCGAGCGCGGGTCGGCCCTATGCTGCTGACCGGGATTCCCGTGGTGCGGGCGATCTCAGCGTAAGGCTGTGGGCTGTCACTGAAGAGCGCCCGCAGGAGAGTCCGCCTACGCAACGGCAGCTCGGCGATCACGCTGCGCAGTGCCATCGCAGTCTCCGCAGTGAGGACATGCTGTTCCGGGCCCACGGACGCTTCGGCGACAGTGCTCAACGCCACCTCATCGCGGTATGCGGTGCGCTTGGATTGACGAAGGACGGACAGGCATTCGCGCCGGGCGGTGGTGGCGAGCCACCTGTTGAGCCGCTCCGGATCTTGCACCCGGTGCAAGTTCGTCATCAGTCGCAGCCAGGTCATCTGTATCGCGTCGAGGGCGTCGGCGTCTTGCAGTCGAAACGCGCGAACCGTCGCCGACACGAACCCGCCGTACCTGAGCACGATCTCGTCCCAGGCCGACCGATCGCCCTGCCTGGCGGCGAGCAGCAGCGCAGCGGTGTCTGAGGTGACGTCCAACCCGGCGTCGCTTGGCGTGGCGGTTGTCGTTGGCATCGCGATCCCTCTTGTTTGTGCACGCGTAGCCCGCTCTCCATAAGGGTTTTCCTGAGCGCGGCGCCCATAGATGTACGTCCACAGCGGGCGCGTGTCTGTAACTCCTGTCACGCACGACCAGGAGATAGCTAGAGTCCGTGGTCGTGAGAGGCGCAGGCGGGATCACCACCGTGACGGTGCTGTTTACCGACCTGGTGAGCTCCACCCAGATCATGAACCTCATGGGGGAGGCCACGTTCGAGGAATTGCGCCAGTCTCATCTGAGACTGTTGGGGCAGACGATCGCTGCCCACCGCGGCGTCGAGGTCAAGAGCCTGGGCGACGGGGTCATGGCTGTATTCGCCGCCGCATCCGACGCGGTGGCCGCCGCCGTGGCCATGCAACAGGCGGTGCAGCGTCGCGGCCGCGCAGCTCCGGCCCGCCTGTCCATGCGAGTGGGCCTGGCACTGGGGGATTCCACCGAGTACGCGGGCGACTGGTTCGGGACGCCGGTAGTGCAGGCAGCCCGCCTGTGCGCCCAGTGCGGAGGCGGGCAAATCCTCGTCACCGACACGGTGCGGGCGGTGGCGCAGGCCCGCACCAACGCTCACTTCGCTCCAGTGGGAACCGTGTCGCTGCGGGGCCTGGCCGCCGAGGTGACCGTCTGGAAGCTGGACTGGGTCCAGACGGCCTCCCCGGCGATGGTGGCCCTGCCCGGCCCCTTCCAGGGCACCGAGGCATTCGGGTTCGTGGGGCGCCGGGCCGAGCTAGCGGCGCTGGAAGCGGTCTTCGAGCGAGCGGCTACCGGCGGCCGGCAGGTGATCCTGGTGGCGGGCGAGCCCGGGGTGGGCAAGAGCCGGCTGGCCGCCGAGTTCGCCCGGGAGGTGCACGCAGGCGGGACGAGCGTGCTCTTCGGTCGTTGCGACGATGGGCTGGCAATGCCCTACCAGCCCTTTGTGGAGGCGCTGTCCCACTATCTCCACCATGCCTCGCCTCTGGAGCTCCCGAGCCGGCTCGGACAGCTGGGCGGGGAGCTCGCCCGCCTGGTGCCCGAGCTGACTGACCTGGTGCCGGGACTGCCCAGCCCGACGCATTCGGATCCCGAGACCGAGCGCTACCGCCTGTTCGAAGCGATGGCGTCCTGGCTGGCCGCCGCCTCGGCAGACGAGCCGCTGCTGGTGGTCCTCGACGACCTGCACTGGGCCACTCAGCCGACGCTGCTCTTGCTGCGCCACGTGGTTCGGGCCACCTCAGCGGCCCACCTGCTGATCGTGGGCATCTACCGGCACACCGAGCTCGACCCCGCCCATTCGATGGCCAACCTGCAGGCCGACCTGCGTCGGGAGCCCGGGATGGAGCGGCTCGCGGTCGGGGGGCTGGACGAGGCCGAGGTGATGGCGTTGCTGGCGGCCATCGGCCGCCCCCTGGGCGAGAACGCGCGGGGTCTGGCCAGGGCCATCCGGGCACATACCGAGGGCAACCCGTTCTTCGTCGGTGAGCTGGTCCGCCACGCCGTCGAGTCAGGAAACCTCGGCCGGGACAGCGACGGGGGCCTTGAGCACTTGGGCATACCCGAGGGTGTGCACGAGGTGGTGCTCCGCCGCCTCGGTCGGCTCTCGGAGGCTGCCAACCAGACCCTGGTGACCGCTGCGGTGGTGGGCGCCGAGTTCGACCTTGCCGTCGTCGCCGTCGTTACCGGGCTGGGTGAGGACGCCGTGGCCGAGGCCCTGGAGCAGTCCATGGCGGCCGGACTGGTCAAGGAGCTGGCCGGTATCACCATGCGCTTTCGCTTCCGTCACCAACTGGTAAGGGCCAGCCTCTACAGCTCGCTGAGCGCCGCCCGGCGCGTGCGCCTGCACCGCCGGGTGGGCCAGGCACTGGAGGGGCTCCACCGATCCCGGCTCGACGATCACCTGCCTGCGCTGGCCCACCACTTCGCCCTCGCCGCCACTGACGGGGAGGCGGCGACGGCGGTTGGCTACACCTGGCGCGCTGGGGACCGGGCTCTGGCCCAGCTGGCCCACGACCAGGCGGTCGAGCTCTACACCCGGGCACGTGAGCTGTTCGATCGCTCAGAGCTGGCCGGCGACGCCCTCCGGCGCTGCGACCTGCTCATCGCCCTGGGGGAGGCCCAGCGCCGTGCCGCTCACCCGGCCCACCGCCAGACCTTGCTGGAAGCGGCCGCGGTGGCCCAGGAGGTAGGTGACGTCGATCGCCTGACCGTCGCCGCCCTGGCCAACGTCGGGACCTATTGGCCCGGCGCCGTGGATGACCACGAGCGGGCGGCCGTGCTGACGGCGGCACTGGCAGCCATCGGCGACGATGACAGCCCGGTTCGTGCCCGCCTGCTGGCCAACCTGGCCGGCGTGCTGTTCACCGGTGAGTGGGACCGGCGGGTCGAGCTGACCGATCAGGCCGTGACGATGGCCCGGCGGCTGGGTGATCTCCCCACCCTGGCTCAGGTGCTCGTCCCCGTCATCCGCACCCTCCGGCATCCGAGCACCCTCGCTCAACGCCTCGGCCTGGTCAACGAGCTGGCCGAGCTGGCTGACCAGCTGGGCGACGCCAACGTCGCCTACAGCGCCGCCCTGACCGGCATCGGCGTCGCGCTGGAGGCGGGCGACACCGTCCTCGCCCAGCGCCGCCTGACCGACGCCACCCGCCTGGCCGACAACCTCGCTCAGCCCGCCCTCCAGTGGATGGTGTCCATCTCGCACGCCACACTGACCGTGCTTGCCGGCAGGGTCCACGAGGGTGAGCGGCTGGCCCACCAGGCGCTGGAGGCAGGGGTCAACGCCGGTTATCCCGATGCCCGGCTGTTCTTCGGCGCCCAGCTATTGGCGATCAGGATCTTGCAGGGTCGGCTGGGCGAGCTCGAGGCCCCGATCGCCGAGTTCGTTGCCCAGCATCCCGTCGTGTGGGGGTGGCAGGCCGCTCTCGCCCTCTGTCACTGCGACCTCAACCGCTGGGACGAGGCCCGTGTGGTGCTCCAGAAGCTGACTGCCGACGACTTCGCCAGCCGTCCCTACAATGTCAACTGGTTGTCGGGGATGGCGCTCAGCGCCGAGGTGTGTGCAGAGCTCGGCGATGTCCACGGGGCTGCCGTGCTGTCCCGCCTCCTCTCCCCCTACGCCGACCAGTTCGTCACCTCCGGCCCGGTGAGCTGTTACGGATCGGTCGCCCGGTACCTGGGTCGGCTGGCTGCCACCATGGGATGCCTCGACGAAGCCGGCGCCCACTTCGCCGCTGCCGCCGCCGCTCATGCCCGCATCGGTGCCTCGGCCTGGCTGGCCCTGACTCAGCTCGACTGGGCGAACCTCCTCCTCACCCGCCAGGGCCACGGCGATGTTCAGATGGCCACCGAGCTCCTTGGTCAGGCCCTCCACACCGCCCGCCAGCTGACCCTGAGCACCATCGAGCAGCGGACCGTCACCCTCATCGAGAAGGCATCCCGGCTCGAGGATCAAGCCTGACCGGGCCTGATTACCCTGCGACCGGGGCCCAGGGTCGGAACGCGTTCTCGATCGGCTCGAGTACGTCCTCCAGTTCGCGGCGGAAGTGCCGAAGCAGCACGGTCTTCATGCTGTTGTTATCGATCCAGTCCAATCCCGCTTTCGTGTAGTGCTCCTCGTTGTAGCAGTCGGTGAAGAATCGATCGCTCTTCAGCCGCCGAGACGCCATGAGGAGGAAGACGCGGAAGGCGGTGTCGCTGAACCCGAATCCCCTGGGGGGAGGCTCCGCCAACAGGCCGATCATCAGGTCGACGTTGTCGATGTCGCCGTCGTAGACCTCTCGCATCTCCTCCACCCAGGTCGGGTTCACCGACAGTTGGTCGAATTGCTGGACGGGAGCCTTGTGGAACGCCTCGCGGAAGCGGTTGTAGCGGGGTACTCCCCGCTCCCGGTCGCGCAGGATGTCGGTAGCCGCCAGATCGGACAGCTTGCCCCCGCGGTCGAACTCTTGAAGCGTGCGGGGATAATTGTGGAGTGTGAGCGCACCAGGATGGGAGATCCCGAAGGTATAGAGCACAGCAGGCATACCGACATCGCGCAGGACCGGTATCGCCTGTGTCGTGCGCAGCTCAGCCAGGCTCATATGCCGTCGCTCGGTGCCGCCGAACGGCGAACGGAAGACGAAGTCGTCCGGGACCAGGGGATGCATCCGGTAGACGGCGGCGAACTCCTCAGTGAGGCTATAAGGGACACCATAATGATTGGAGGGCGAACCCGGGATCCCACTGATCGCCTCGTTGGTGCTCACCCGGCCGATTGAGCGCTTCAGTCGCTCGGAGACGCCCCACCAGCTCATCTTCATCCCTACCCGAGTGGTGGGGTGAGCGATGATCGCGGGTGTCCACTCGGTCGTGTGTATCTTGGCCATGAGCGCCGCGTTGACCAGCCGAGCGGTCTGGAAAAGCTTCTCCTGGTCCCCCCGCAATCGCCACTCCATCTTCGCGAGGTGTTCACAGATGGCGTTGTGCTCAAGGGCGAACAATGAGTGCAGCGCGGCCGACCCGGTCCAGAAGCCGGCGTGCCGACCAGAGAAGTCGAAGAAATCGTCGGCCAGGTAGCCAGGGATCGTGTCACCCTCGACCTTGAGCCTCGCACCGTCCCGGACCTTCGCCTGCTTCTCCGCGCAGCTCCCGTAGATCTGCGAACCATCCCACCAGTGGGTGTCCTCGTTGGGGAACACGCCGGGGCCAGTGCCCCTGCGGGTCCGCTCGATGACCACCGCCTCCCCATGCGACGGGTCCCCCGATTCGACCGGGAGGGTGAACGGGTTCTCCTTGCTCGTGCCATGGCTGAACCAGTCGTGGATCTCGAACTGGAGCCAAGCACCGGCCAACATGTTGAGAGTGGTGGCGGGAAGGAACCGGTCCCGCGTGAGCAGGGTGAGGCTCACGGTCCGGGGATTAGGAGTGAGTAGGGCCGGCTCGGACTCCGGGATGTGCTGGGCCGGCCGGACGTTGCGGCCGAAGTGGGTCTCCACCGCGCCCATCATCGGGTGGGCCAGGTCGTTCCACCTACCGTCCGCCGCCCGGTAAGCACACTGCGCGAGCGGAAAGCCGTTGCTGTCCGGCACGCCGGTGTCGAAAAGATTGTCGTGCTGGAGCCGTTCCCTCAGACCGATCACGGTGGGGAGGCCCAGTGCTCTGGGCAGCTTGTCCCACCCGACGCTCCGATCGAGATACTCCGCCGCGTTCATCCACCACTGCGACAGGACAGACGCCGGCCCCGCCTGGAGCCGCTTCCAGCGGGTATCGTCTGTCGCCATCGGCTTCACCCCCGCAGCACAGTCTGCCACTCCGACGCCCCCAGTCTGTGACCCCGTTCACACTACTGGAGTGATCTGGGGCACAGTCTGGCGAACTCAGCGGGTTTAGAATGGATTCAGGTAAACGAAAGGGGGTCGACCCATGCGAAAACTGAGATGGAAACTGAAGAATCGCTTCTGGAACTGGTTCGTCGTTCAGAAGTACCGCTTCAACGAGCCGCGACGTGTTCCTAAACCCGCGGATCATGCTCGGAAGGTGCGACGTATTCCGGTCTCCCAGAGGTACCCGTCGATTCCCATCTCGAATATTCTCGTCGCCGACTATGTCCCGGCGGATGAAAGGAGGCGGCTCGGGCAGGTCGCTGTCTGGATCCATGCCTGGCTCTATCGTCACTTCCCGCCCAAAGAACCTGGTCTCGCCTCGATTGACCCCGATCCCCTCGCGGCGGTTGATCTCGCCTACGACCAGAGGCACCGGGAGCACTTTCGCGCCCCCGTGATACCGAAGGAGTATCAGGACCCGATCGACCTCGGGTCGCTGGCTGTGGCCGGACCATATTCCTGCTATCTGCAGCGCGCGGGCGAGGGAGGCTACGAGTGGGACTTGGGGTACCTGGGTGACTACGAGTGCCATCCGGGGCTCCGGAGCCTCGGCGTCCGGGTGCTCTTCGAGGTCGACCAGGCTGCCCGGTGTCTCACAACCATCGAGATCGACTGCGAGCTGGGTCGGTGCAAACCGGGGGACCCGGAGTGGGAGCTGGCGCAGAAGATCGCACTGTGCGCGGCGACGACCCACGTGACGATCGTCCGCCATTTCATCGGGATCCACCTCGCGCTGGTGGCTCAATTCGCGATCGCCACTCGGAACACCCTGCCGGCGAACCACTGTGTACGGCGCATCCTGTGGCCGCACATGTGGGCAACCCAGTACTCGAACGAGCTCGTCGCCGAAATCTCGATGATGAAGGGTGGCGATTTCGAAGGGATATTCAGCTTCACTTATGACGGACTCTGCAGGCTCTTGTCTGATTCCTATGATCAGTACGATATTCTCGTGATCGACCCAAAGGCCGATGCGGATCGTCGTGGTATCCGCACTGGCGAATTCGATCTCCCGGCGTTCGAGAACCGCTCGGCGATCTGGGAAGTGATGCATACCCACGCTCGCCGTTACCTCGACCTGTACTACGGCTGTGACCAGGATCTCCGAGATGACGCCGCGATCCAGGCATGGGTCAAAGAGCTGAATCGTTTCGTGCCCGGTGGTGTCAACAGCTTGTTGGGAGACAAGTTCACGATCGACGGAGCGGCGAAGCTCATCGCCGCCTACATCTACGCCGGGAGCGTAGAGCACGAAGCTCTCGGGTCGGGGCTGTGGGACTATCAACTGTGGACGCACGTGCAGCCCGTGCGAATCTATAAGAACGGCCGGCGGGAGCCGATCGATATATATCAGCGGCTCATCAACTATAATTTCGGCGTCAACGTGAGACGAGCGCAGCTCCTGCAGGATTTCTCTTATATGGCAGGAAACGATGACGCGGGTGCCGCCGCCTTCAGCACGTTCCTGGCTGAGCTGACCGATCTGCAATTGCGTCTCAAAAAAGAGCCTCATGCCTACTGGAAGATGTATCCGGCTGACCTGGAGGTCAGCGTGAGCGGCTGATCCCGTGAGGTGAGACTCGTCGTTGCGACATTCGTCATAGAGAGATTCCTGGTTCCAGCCCGCGCTCGTCGAGCATCCGCCGCAGCTGCCGCAGCGCCCGAGCGCGGGTCGGTCCCATGCTGCCGACCGGGATTCCGGTGATGCGGGCGATCTCAGCGTATGGTGGTGGGCTGTCACTGAAGAGTGCCTGCAGGAGAGTCCGCCCACGAAGCGGCAGCTCGGCGACCAGGCTGCGCAGCGCCAGCACGGTCTCCGCAGTGAGGAAGTGCTGTTCGGGGTCCGCGGACGGGCCGGCGTCAATGCCCAACATCGCGTCATCGCGGCATGCGGTGCGCTTGGATTGACGGAGGATGGACAGGCATTCGCGCCGGGCGGTGGTGGCGAGCCACCCGCTGAGCCGCTCCGGATCTTGCACCCGGCGCCAATTCGTCATCAGCCGCAGCCAGGTCATCTGTATCGCGTCGAGAGCGTCGGCTTCTTGCAGCCGAAACGAGCGAACCGCCGCCGATACGGTCCCGCTGTACCTGCGTACGATTTCGTCCCAGGCCGACTTATCGCCCTGTTCGGCGGCGAGCAGTAAAGTAGCGGTGTCTGGTGTCGCGTCTAAACCGGCGCCGCTGGATGTGACGGTTGTGGTTGGCATCGCGATCTCTCTTATGGCCCTTGCAGGTCGGCATTCTTTTCTGGCTGATATGACCGTATGAGCGCGGGGCAGGAGGTATATCTGCCAGATGGCATAGATGCGAGCTGCCGGGGGCCACGAGGTGAGCGGCGAGCGCTCAGGGGCTGGCGACGTTGCCCGGTGAAACGGCTGAGGTCACCGCTTGGTGGCGTCGGTGGCGGGAGGGTCGAGTCCGCGTCTGGTGGCTTCGGCGGCCAGGTGGGAGCGGGAGGGGGTGCCCAGCTTGGCGAAGATGTGGGAGAGGTGGGCTTTCACGGTTCCGGGGGAGATGAACAGGCGCTCGCCGATCTGGCGGTTGGTGAGACCGGCCGCAATGTGGCGCACGACGTCGAGCTCGGTGGGGGTGAGGCTGTCCCAGCCGTGGGAGGGGCGTTTTCGTTCGCCCCGGGCGCGGCGGACGTAGGCGACGGCGTCGTCGGTTTCCAGCGCGGCGCCCGCGGCGAACGCGGCGTGGTAGCCGTCGGGTCCCAGCGCCTCCCGGGTGGTGTGCTCCACGGCGGCCCAGAACTGCGGTTCGGGTGGGAAGCGGACGATGCCGAGCCGCTGTCGGCCGGCCGACGCAGCGCCCAGCAGCCGGGCGGCCTCCTCGAAGCTCTCCTGCGCGGCGGCCACGGCGGCGAGCACATCGAGGCACTCTGGGACGGCGACCGCGAAGCCCTTCGCCACCAGGCGGCCGAGCGCGTCGTGGACGTACCGTTCGGCCTCGGTGGCTTCGCTGGCGGCAAGTGCCAGACGGCCCAGCAGGCACTCGGCGTTGGCCTGAGTAAATCCACTACCCAGCCGCCGGGCCACCTCCAGCGCCTCCTCGGCATGGCCCCGGGCCGCATCCAGGTTCCCCTCGATCAGATCCAGGATGCCGAGGACGACAAGATGCAAGGAGAGCTGGTAGGCAGATCCCGAGAGGCGCTCGGCTTCAACGGCGGTCCCGAGATGCCCGCGTGCCGCGGGAAGCTCGCCCAGCACGATCTCGGTTCTGGCCAGTATCTGGTGGGGCACACCGAAGGCCAGGCGCGCGCCGGTCTCCAGCACACGCGCAACCGTCTGGCTGGCGAGCGAATGCGCGAGCTCGGTATCGCCGCACGCAAGTTGCACGTAAGCCATGAGGGCATTGGCGAACCCGTCCGTTACCGGGTTACCGACCTCGTCGCTGGCAGCGACAGAACGTGCGAGCAACTCCCGGGCCTCGTCGAGCCGCCCCTGGTACGTCGCTTCCCAGCCCAGGTACCACCAGTGCCACGCAAACCCCCATCGGTAACCCACCCGCGTTGCGGTCGCATACGCGTCATCGAGTATCGGGCGGGCGGTGTCGAACCCGTCTTGCCACATCCAGGTAAGCGCGAGGACCTGCGCAGCACTGGCCCGGCACCAGTCGTCGCCGGCTTGGGTGGCCAGCTGCACGCTGCGCTCGAGCAGCGGCCGTGCGCCGGCCGGATCGCTGAAGCAGGCCATCAGCCCGAGGGTTTCGTACGCGCGCCCCTGCACGCTTAAGTTGCCGCAGGCATTGCCGACAGCCAGCGCCGCCTGCGCCCACCCGTACGCTGCCTCGTAGGCGCCGCGGTAAAATGCGAGGTTCCCGCGGCCGGCCAGCGCCCGTCCGTGCAGCGGCGTCGGCTCCCCGCCCGCCGCGTCCAGAGCGCGGTGGTAGGCGGTGTCGCCCTCCTGGTAGCGGCCGGTGAACAGCCAGAACAACGTCAGCGCGTCCACTAGGCGCAGCGCAGCATTGGGGTCAGTCGCAGCCGCCCGCTCTAGCGCTGCGCGCAGGTTGGGCAACTCGGCAGCCAGAGTGCGCAGCACGGGGTCGTCGCGCCCGGCGCCGAGCACCTGTGGCTCGGCGGCCTCGACCAGCCTGAGGTGATAGGCCAGGTGGCGGTCGCGCAGACTGTTGACTTCGCCGGCGTCAGCCAACCGCGCGGTGGCGTACTGACGGACGGTCTCCAACAGGCCATAGCGCGTCTCGGGGCCTTGGTCGTCGGTGGTCACCAGGGACTTGTCGACCAGGCCGGTCAACAGGTCCAGCACGTCGTATCGGTCGATACCCGCACCCGGGCACACCTGTTCCGCCGCGTCCAGGGTCCAGCCCCCGGCGAACACCGACAGCCGCCGCAGCAGCGCGCGCTCACCGTCGCGCAGCAGCTCGTGGCTCCAGTCAATCGAGGCCGCCAGGGTCTGGTGGCGTGGCAGCACCGTGCGGGCGCCGCCGGTGAGCAAATGGAAGCGATCGCTCAGGGCCCGCGCGATCTGCTCGGGCGCCAGCATCCGCACTCGCGCCGCGGCCAGCTCGATCGCCAGCGGGATGCCATCAAGGTCGTGGCAGATCTGCGCCACCGCCAGCGCGTTGGCCGAGGTGATCGCGAAGTCGGGGCGGACCTGCATGGCGCGGTCGGCGAACAGGGACACCGCGTCAGACAGCCGCAACACCTCGATCGGCTCACTCGCAGGCTCGGCCGGCAGCGACATCGACGGCACCCGCCAGGTGACCTCCCCGGGCACCCCCAGCGGCGCCCGGCTCGTCGCCAAGATCGTCAGCGACGCACACCCCCGCAGCAGAACATCTGCAAACTGAGCACAGGCGACCAGCAGATGCTCACAGTTGTCCAGGACGATCAGCGCGCTACGGGTGCGCAGATGCTCGACGAGCGTGTCCAGCAAGGCCCGGCCCGGCAACTCGCGCAGTCCCAGCGCGCCGATCACCGCAGCTGGCACCAGGGTGGCCGACTCCAGCCGGGCCAGCTCGACCCACCACACACCGTCGGGGTGACGATCCAACACATCAGCCGCTGCCTGCAACGCCAGCCGCGTCTTGCCGCAACCACCAGAACCGGTCAACGTCAGCAGCCGCGCGCGCCGCAGTGGATCGCCGATCTGGACCAACTCGGCGCGCCGACCCACGAAACTCGTCAGCTCACCAGGCAGGTTGTTGGGCATCGAGTCCAACGAACGCAGCGGAGGAAACTCGCTGGGCAAGTCGGGATGCGCCAGCCCGAAGACGTGCTCGGGTCGCCCGAGGTCACCCAGCCGATGCACGCCGAGATCAGCGAGCTCGGCGCGCTCGGGAAGCCGGTCGGAGACCAGATCACGCGTCGTCCGGGACAGCACGACCTGGCCACCGTGCGCGACTGCGCGCAGCCGAGCACACCGGTCGACGGCCCAGCCGAAGTAGCTCCCCCCGTCGCGCCGCTGTGCCTCCGCAGTGTGCAGGGCGACACGCAGCTTCACCGGTGCCCCGTCGGGCCAGCCCTCGGAGTGAAACGCACGCTGGACATCGAGCGCGGCGGCCACCGCATCCGAGGCGCGGGTGAACGCGGTCACGACGCCCGTGTTCTCGTCCTCCTCCCACTGCCGCATACCGCCGTGCCGCGATATCGCCTCGTCGATCAGTTGACGGTGGCGAGCGACAGCAGCCTCCACCACCTCGGGAACAAGCTCCTGCAGCCGCGTCCAACCCTCGACATCGGTCAGCACGAACGTCGCCATACCGACCGGCAGGTGGAAAGTCGCCTGCTCTCTGCGGTCTGCGTCCACTGGGGGCTCTCCCATGGGGGCTCTCCCACACCAGCCGCCGGCCCATCCGGCCGCGCGCTCGCGATTGTCCCATCGCCAGGCCTGGTAGTGCGTAGGGTTTCCCGAGCACTACAAGCGGTGCGGACCTATCACCGCGCCGCCGATGGCGTCGACGTCGGAGTGCATCACGATGCGCTAAACTTGATGCATGAGAACCACAGTCTCGCTGGATGATGACGTCGCCGTCGCCGTGCAACGAATGCGCGCCGAGCGCAACATCGGTCTGAGCGAGGCGGTCAACGAGCTGGCGCGAGCAGGCCTCGCCGTGCCGTCGCAGCGAACAAGATTCGTGCAGCGCACCTTCCCCATGGGTGCCCGTATTGACGTCACGAACGTCGGTGACGCTCTGGAGTACCTCGAAGGACCCAGCCACTGATGCTCGTTGATGCCAACGTCCTGCTCTATGCGGTCGACTCATCCAGCGCGTTCCATCGGCGCGCCTCGACCTGGCTGGAGTCGGTGCTCAACGGCGCACAACGAGTGGCACTGCCGTGGCAGTCGCTCACGGCCTTCCTCCGGATCAGCACGAACGCCCGAGCCTGGGACCTCCCGTTGGACCCGCAGACGGCAGCCAACCTGGTGGCGGATTGGCTCAGCGCCGGCCCAGTGTGGACACCGGAACCGGGGCCGGGATATGCAGAGATCCTCCTCGGGCTACTCGGCAAGTACCAGGTCCGT
Source organism: Pseudonocardiaceae bacterium (assembly GCA_050699975.1). Classification (GTDB taxonomy): domain Bacteria; phylum Actinomycetota; class Actinomycetes; order Mycobacteriales; family Pseudonocardiaceae. The sequence continues at coordinate 29,410 of JBOHGH010000014.1, forward strand.
GGCAACCTGGTCACCGATGCCCAGCTCGCAGCCCTGGCTATCGAGCACGGGCTCACCGTCTACTCCGCAGACACCGATTTCGCCCGATTCACTGACCTGAACTGGGTCAACCCCGTCTCACCGGGCTAACCACCGCGCCGCGCGGGCTTCAGCTAAACGAGGGGCCTCAAGGGTTTGGCGGATCACCTCGAGAACGTGCCGGTGTAGCCGCGACTCAGGACACCTCGACGACCAACTCGACCTCGACCGGAGCGCCTAGAGGCAGCTCAGCGACTCCCACCGCGGAGCGGGCATGCGTCCCCGCCGCGCCGAACACCTCGCCGAGCAGCTCGGAGGCCCCGTTGAGGACGGCGGGCTGTGCGGTGAATCCGGGTGCCGAGGCCACGAATCCGACCACCTTGACCACCCGGACCACCGCGTCGAGCCCGACCAGGCCGTCCACTGCGGCCAGCGCGTTGAGCACGCAGGTGCGAGCCAGCTGCTGACCGCGCTCGGTGTCGATCTCGGCACCGAGCTTGCCGGTCACCACCATCGCGCCATCGACCAGCGGGATCTGACCGGCGGTGAACACCAGTGATCCACTGCGCACCGCGGGCAGGTACACCCCGGCCGGGGCGGCCACTGACGGTAATGCCAACCCGAGCTCGTGCAGCCGGTTCAACCAGCTCACTTCGGGCGTTTGAGATAGGCCACCAGCTGCTCGCCGGTCGGTCCGGGCATCACGGTGACCAGCTCCCAGCCGTCGGCGCCCCATTGGTCGAGGATCTGCTTGGTGGCATGCGTCAGCAGCGGCACAGTTGCGTACTCCCATGTGGTCATGGGCGTGCACGCTAGCGAATGTCGCTGCGCGACGCGTGAGTGGCATTCAGTGCTGGAACACTGTTTCCCACTCACATGTGGTGAGCCACCTAGGCTCACCACATGTCATCTGGATGGCCCGACGAGCTGGCCCGGGCCCGCTTGCACGTCGTCACCGGCAAGGGCGGGACCGGCAAGACGACGGTGGCCGCTGCGCTGGCGGTGGCGCTGGCCACCGGAGGCGGGCGAACCCTGCTGGTGGAGGTCGAGGGGCGCCAAGGCATCGCGCATCTGTTCGACACCCCCCCGTTGCCCTACCAGGAGCGGCGCATCGCGGTCGCCCCTGGCGGCGGTGAGGTCCGGGCGCTGGCAGTGGACGCCGACGAGGCCCTCCTGGAGTACTTCGCGATGTTCTACAACCTGGGTTTCGCGGGCCGGACACTGCGCCGGATGGGCGCGGTCGAATTCGCCACGACGCTGGCTCCCGGGCTGCGAGATGTGCTGCTCACCGGCAAGGTCAAGGAGGCGACGGCACGGGCGGAGAAGGGCATCCACACCTACGATGCGGTGGTGCTGGATGCTCCGCCGACCGGACGGGTGGTGAAGTTCCTCGACGTCACCAGGGCGATGGCCGACCTGGCCAAGGCGGGCCCGATCCACAGCCAGAGCGAAGGGGTGGTGCGGCTGCTGCACTCGGCAGACACCGTGGTTCACGTGGTCACCCTGCTGGAAGACCTGCCGGTGGCCGAGACCTTGGAGACCGTCGCGGAGCTGGACCTGGCAGACCTGCGCCCAGGTGCCGTGCTGGTCAACCGGGCCCGGCCACCCCGGCTGCCCGCCCGGGCGGTGAACGCCGCAGCCAACGGCCAGGTCGACGCCGACCGGGTCCGCGCCGGGCTACTCGCCGCCGGCCTGGACCTGGCCCCGGCCGTGCTCGATGGCCTGGTCGCCGAGACCGTGGAGCACGCGGTGCGGGTGGAGGCCGAGCAGCAGGCTCGCGTCAAGCTCGCCGACGCCGGCATGCCGCTGATTGAGCTGCCTGAAGTCACTGAGGTCGGGGCGGACGGTGTCGATCTCGGCGGGGTCTACGAGCTCGCCGAGGTACTGCGCGAGCACGGGGCGCGATGAGCACGCCCCTGCCACTCAATATCGACGCGCTGCTCGACAACCGGGCCACTCGCGTGGTGGTGTGTTGCGGCGCAGGCGGGGTTGGCAAGACGACGACAGCCGCAGCGCTCGCGCTGCGGGCCGCCGAGCGAGGCCGGTCGGTGGTAGTGCTCACGATCGACCCCGCGCGGCGGTTGGCGCAGGCGCTGGGCCTCCACGAGCTGACCAACAATCCCCGCCTGGTGGCACCCACCGAGGAGATCGAGGCGGCCGGCGGCCGGCTGCACGCGATGATGCTGGACATGCGACGCACCTTCGACGAGATGGTGCAAGCGCACGCGAGCCCCGAACGGGCCACTCAGATCATCGCCAATCCCTTCTACCAGACCATCTCCTCGTCGTTCTCCGGTACGCAGGAGTACATGGCGATGGAGAAGCTGGGGCAGCTGGCGGGGGCCCGTGAATGGGATCTCGTCGTGGTGGATACGCCGCCTTCGCGCTCCGCGCTGGATTTTCTGGACGCCCCGCAGCGACTCTCGTCGTTCCTGGACGGGCGGATGATCAGGCTGCTGTCCGGCCCGGTGCGGGCCGGCAGGCGCGGCGTGCGCCGGCTGGTGGGTGCCGGGTTCGGGTTGTTCACCAGGACGGTGTCGGCGATTCTCGGCGGCCAGCTGCTGGCCGACGCGTCGGCGTTCGTGCAGGCCTTCGACACCATGTTCGGCGGGTTCCGGGAGCGCGCCGAAGCGACCTACGAACTGCTCCGCGCGCCGGGAACGGCATTCCTGGTGATCGCTACTCCGGAGGCCGACGCGGTGCGCGAGGCGGCATACTTCGTGGACCGGTTGGCCACCGAGTCGATGCCGCTGGCCGGGCTGGTGTTCAACCGAACCCATCCGGTGCTCGCCGACCTCCCGGCGGCACGGGCCGAGACGGTGGCCGAGACGCTGGAACGGCAGGGTCAGGCGCCACTGGCCGCAGCGGTGCTGCGGCTGCACGCCGACCGGGTCGCGCTGGCCGGGCGGGAACGCCGGTTGCTGGCCCGATTCCGGCGGGCCCATCCGGCGGTGGCGGTGGTCACGGCGCCCGCGCTGGCTGTCGACGTTCACGACCTCCCGGGGTTGCGCGAGATCGGCAGGCTGCTGGCTGCAGCGCAGCCCGCGGTCAGCCGCGACTGAGCGTGGTGGTGCGAGCGCCCTCGAGCAGCTCTGCCCAGTTGCGCACGTCCGGGCGGCGGTGTAGCAGCGCCCGACGTTCCCTTTCGGTCATGCCACCCCAGACGCCGAACTCGATCCGGCGGTCCAGCGCTTCGGCAAGACAGCGCACCCGCACCGGACACGGGAGGCACACAACCTTGGCCTGACGTTGCGCGGCGCCGGCCACGAACAACCGATCCGGGTCGTGCCTTCCGCAGGCCCCGCGGTACCGCCAGTCGGCGGCATCCACCCGATCCCTGGTTCCCATGACGCGCCGGCCTCTCATGTCGCCCAGCGCGGGAATCTCTCCGGAGCCGGGATGTCACAGACAGAACGAGACTCCGACGCATCGTGGGCGGGACCGGTTCCCGCTGCACGAACCGTCACCCGACCAGGCAGGTGTACTTGAGTGCTCTCACCCCCCGAACTCGACCGTAGAGCTGTTCTCTCGACCTCTGACAGCTCTGCTGTCGAGTTCGGGAAAATGAGTACTGGTCAGTCGGCTGGGGTTAGGTGTGACTGCGTAGGTCGGTGCGGCGCTGCAGGTAAGTACGACGCAGGGCTGTTTGGTCGGGTAGGTCGAGGGGTGGTAGGTGCTTGCCGGTGATTTTATGCAGGATGTGGTCGGCCAAGGCGGGGTTGCGGGCCAGCACGGGGCCGTGCAGGTAAGTGCCGACGACGCGGTCGGTGAGCACCCCTTCGGCGCTATCCCTCGTGCCGTTGCCGGTACCGGTGACCACTCGCCCCAAGGGGGCTGTGCCCGCACCGAGGGTGGTGACACCGCGGTGGTTCTCGAAGCCGGTCAGCGAGCCGATGCCGGGTACCGCACAGGTGGTGATCACCTCGCCGACGGCGCGCTGGCGGCCGGGCGCGGTAGCGATATCCAGCAGGCCCAGTCCCGGGTAGTCATGGCCACTGGTGTCCGTCAACGACCGTCCCAGGACTTGCAGCCCGGCACACACGGCCAGCGTCACCGCGCTGTTTTCCAGTGCTCGGCGTAGCTGGTCATGACGACGCAGCCAGTCTGCCGCGAATTGTTGGGCGGTGTCCTCCCCGCCGCCCAGCAAGTACACCGCGCAACTCGTCGCGGGGAGGTCCCGAGCAGTGATAGTGAGAATCTCGGCCGGAATGCCGCGCCAGCGTAGCCGTTGAGCCAATATCGTGGCATTGCCGGCATCGGAATAGGTGCCCAGAACGTCCGGCAGCAGCAGGCCGATCGTGACCGTCGACTCTCCGCTCACCCGGCCACTTCCCGTTCCCGGCTCAGCTGGCGGCGGAAGTGACGAAAAGCGGTGTAGTTGGCCACCACATCGACCATCCCCGCCGGCAGTGCCGCAAGGGCGGCCAATGGGTCGGACACGGTCTCGTGCTCCAACCCGGCATAGCCCAGGCGCACGCCGAGGTCAGCGGCGCGTTCGCCGCTGGCCACCACCGGACGGGACGTGATCTGCTCGAACGGGACATCCCACAACCACGAGGTGTCCCGCCCGTCGGCTTCCCGGGCGTTGATGATCACCAGTAACGGTCGCGGCTCGCTCAATATGGGTAGCATTCCGGCCCAGCCAGCCGGGTTCTTGGCCAGCAACAGGCGCAGATCCTGCGATCCACGATGCACCACGGCGTACCGGCCGGCTACCACGTTCACCGCGCTCAGTGCCGGGGCGGCCTGATAGGCCGGTACCCCGGCAGCGCAGGCGGCGGCCAGCCCCATGGTGGCGTTGCCCAGATTGATCTGCCCAGGCAACCGGATGTCCAGCGGTAGCCGCGTGTCTACGGTGCACGCCTTGCCGTCCTCGATCCACCAGTCCGGGGTAGGGCGGGCCAGCCCGCACGCACAGTGCCACCCGGGCTCGGTGAAGGTGAGGATGCGACCGCAGCAAGGACAGGTGGTGACGTCACCCAGCCAGCTGGCTCCCGCCGCCACCCACAGGATGCGAGTGGCCGTCTTCACGGCCGACACCACCATCGGATCATCCGCGTTGGCCACCACCACCGTGTGCGGGTGGCGGTTCAGCGCACCTCCGACAGCGGCCGCGATCGCTCCCACTTCAGTCGCTCGATCCAACTGGTCGCGGGTCAGGTTCAGCAGCACCACCACCATCGGGTCGACGGCCTCCGCGACCGCCGCCAGGTGCAGCTCGTCGACCTCGATCACCGCGTAATCGGCGTCCGGAGCGTCGGCCAGCGCCGCCACCACTCCATCAGGCATATTCGAGCCGCCGGCGTTGTGCGCCACCGGCCCCACGGTGCGCATTGCCGCCGCCACCAGATGGCTGGTCGTGGTCTTGCCGTTGGTCCCCGACACCAGCACCACTCGCCGCCCAGCGGCCAAACGGCGCAGCGCCGCAGGGTCCAGGGCCAGCGTGACCCGACCACCGATGATCGACCCAGCACCCAGGCCCAGCCGCCGCGACAGCCCCGCTGTCGCCAGCCCGGCCTGCACTGCAGCGCGCGACCACCACCGCAACCGGTGTCCCTGACGGGACGACGCAGCGGTCCGGTTCACCCCGTGTGCCCCCTCCACCACCACCCCCAGCCTAGGCCACCATCCGGGCCCGGAGGTGCGCTCGTCAGTAGCGGGCTACCCGCAATGCTCCCGCATGGGGTGGGTCACGAGGTGGGTCACTCGGGACACCGGAAGGTGGCTCGCCGGTGGCGAGTAGCCACACCCCGGCCAAGGTCAGCGCCAGTCCGGCAGTTTGGATCACCGCCAGTGGCCCGGTGGCGAAGGCCTCGGCGAAGATGATGGCGCCGAGGCTGACACCGATCACCGGGTCGACCACCATCATCGCCGCCAGGGGGCCACCGAGTGGACCGGCCTGGAAGGCTGCCAGGCTCAGCAGCGCTCCCGACAGCCCGCAGCCCAGCGCTGTCCACAGCTCCCAGCTCGTGGCCAGCGCGGGCAGCCCACCGCCGTTCAGAATGCCACCCCAGGTCTTGACCAGTGCGGCAGACAGCGCGAACACCGTCCCGGCGGCGGCGCCAAGGCCCAGCGACCGGGCCCGGTCCCGCCGGGTCAGCGCGACGCCCAGCGCGGCGGCACCCACCGTCGCGGCCAGCAGCAGCCCTGGTAACCAGTCGGTGAAGCTCTGCGGGCCTCGCGAGTTCACGGTCGGTTGGACAACCAGGAAGACGCCCAACCCGGCGACGGTCAGGGTTGCCGCCAGCAGCGCCCGGCGACTCACCCGGCGTCCGAGCACGGCCTGTAAGGGCAGGGCGACCACCAGACCGAGCGTCAGCAGGGGCTGCACGACCGACAACGGCCCGAAGTTGACCGCCACCATGTGCAGGATCACCGCAGCAACCTCGGCCACGATCCCCAGCAGCCACAACGGCTGGCGCACAACGTCGGCCCACAGCTTGGGGTGCAGCGGGAACCGCCGGCGTACCTGGTTCGCGCCATGGTGCTGCAGCGCCGACGCGGTTCCGAAGCACGCCGCAGCCAGCAACGACAGCGCGACGGCGAGTGTCACAACCCGGCCGAGCCTACATCGTGTAGGTGCACTGGCCAGGATGGCAGACACTGTCCGGGTGATGATCAGAACGACGACTGCTCGTTGCGGCGGCGGTCGTTGCGGCGGGGGCTGTTCAGGCCAGCCGTGAATCGTGGTCGGGAACGGTTTGCCGGCCGCGTTCGGCCAGCAATGCCAGCACGACCGACGCGGTGTCCGGGCTGCGCACCACATGGGAGGGGTCGCACCGGCGCGCGGCCTGCTGGCGGATGGCGGCGACCAACCCGGGCTCGTCCTGCGGCCAGGGCGCCAGCCCGGCGTCGGCGAGGACCCGGGAATTGGCGATCCCATGCCCGGGGATCGGGCGGTAGGTCACCGCGGGCAGCCCGGCGGTCAACGCCTCGGTCAGGGACAGGCCGCCCGCGTTGTGCACCAGCACATCGGCGGCGGCCATCAGTTCCGGGACGTCGTCGCGCCAGCCCAGGGCGACCACACCGGGCCGGGCCGACAACTGCTTGCGCAGCCCCTCGTTGCGCCCGCACAGGACGACTACCTCGGCAACCCCGGAAGAACCGATCTCCCGGACCACACGTGGCACGTCGCCCATCCCGAGTGACCCGGTCGCCAGCAGCACCACCGCACCGTCGGGGGACAGCCCCAGGTCGGCGCGCAACCGATGACGATGGGCGGGGTCAGGCCGATCCGCGAACCGGGGTGATACCAACCCGCCGACAGCCTGCATGGGCATGCGGTAGACGAGGTGTCCCATCCGGGCGGTGGCCTCGGTCACCGTCACGTGGTGATCGACGGCAGGGTGCACCCACAGCCGGTGGACTGCCGGATCGGTCAGGAACGTCACCAGGGTCGCGTCCAGCAGCCCAGCTTCCTTGAGTTGGCCCAACGTCTGGCTGGCCAACATGTAGGTGGACACCACCACGTCATGATCACCGACCCAGCGCAGCACGTGACGCTGCGCCAGCTGGCACAGCCCCAGGGCGATCCGCTGGACCCAGCCGGCGTGTTCCAGGTTGGCGAACATCCAGGCGAAGCATCGCGGCGCGTATCCGATGCTGAGCCGGTAGCCATCGCGGAGCACGTAGTGACATACCCGCGGTAACGCGTCCAGGTAGTCCCGGCGGTCCGCGGCGATGCCCAACTTGGCGAGCCGGCTGATCAGCTCGTCGGCGGCACCGTCGTGGCCCGCGCCGACGCTGCCCGAGATCACCAGCACCCGTGCGGCCGTGCCAGCTGCCCGTCCACCCATTGGTCCCCACCCAATCTCAGGTGTTGCCCGGCCACGTCAGGGGTGTCTCCTACAGCGTGTAAGAGACTAGCGGTTGCTGCCCGGCTCGACGATTTCGTGAAAAGGCACGCTGGATTAATTCTTGGGGTTAAGCGGGCGGCCCGTCAGGTCGGCCATAACCAGTAGATGAGCTGAAGGAACGCGGCAGTGGCGTGCACTGCAGCCACTGCGGTGGCTACGCCCAGCGCGAGGACGCCGCTGGTGACCACGGGCTCGGGCCGGGGTGGGTCCGAATGCAATGCGGCGACCCGAGCCGGTACCCCGCACCCGGCGAAGGCCGGCGCACCGGGCCAAAGAGGGGTTGCGCCGGCGGCCCCGCCTGCCAACGCAGCCTTGGCGAGGGCGCGGGCCACCAGCGCCCGGCTGCCGGTCACCGCCGCTGCGTGCTCATCGGCGCAGCGCTCGACCAGGAAAGCTACTGCCTCCCGCACCGGAATCAGTACCGGGTTGACGGCAGCGCAGACCTCGGTTGCCCCGCGCAACCAGTGATGCTTGCCCTGCAGGTGCGCGCGTTCGTGAGCGAGCACGACCCGCCGCTCGTCGCCATCCAACATCGACAACAGGCCACGGGTGATCAGGATTCGGCCGGGACGGCCCGGCACCGCGAAGGCATGCGGAGCGTTCAGCGCCACCACTGCCAGCTCACCGTCTCCGCATGAGTTGCACACCGCCCGCAGCTCGCGGATCGTGGCGCGGTGTGCTCGCAGCACCCGCGCCACACGGACCGCGCCAAAGATCAGCAACGTCGCAGCGATCACTCCGATCAGCTCCGGCACCGGATCCTGCCACTGCACTCCGCGCTCACTGGCTTCCGCGGCGACCATCGCGGTATTGCCCAGCAGGGTGGCGGCTAACAGGATCAGGCCCCAGGTCGTCGCCGCCGCACACAGCACTGCGGCCGTCACGAACGCGGCGGCCCGCGTCGGGGAGGTCCGGGCGACGACGATTCGGCTGATCGCCGCCAGCAGCAGCGACAGCGCCGCGGGCACATACACGCTGATCGTCATCGGCGGCGCCGCAGCATCGCGCGCAGCAACCGCGCATCCTCGACCGACAGCGAGGTGGCGAAGCGCTGCAGCACGGCCTGGCGATCCCGGCCCCGGCCCAGCAACGCCTGCATCTGCTCGGCAGCGAGTTCCTCGGCACCCTTCACCGGGAAGTACTCGTGGCGACGGCCGTCGGCCACCCGGCCGATCAGCCCCTTCTCATACAGCCGGACCAGGATGGTCTGCACTGTGTTGTAGGCCAGCCCACCACTGACTGCCTGCCGCACGTGGGCCGCGGTGAGCGCCCCGCCGGCGGCCCACAGCGCGGCCAGCACCTCGGCCTCGAGCTCGCCGGCCGCCCGCCGCCGCTGTAGCCGGCTGGACCGATCTACTCGACCAGCCACCGCGCCCTCCCCTCGGCAGGATCATCGCGTGCTCGTAGCCCGGTCCAGGGCGGCACGGACCCGAACGAGCCGAGCACGCCACCATTGTTCCTGTTCTGGGTCAGTCACGGCGAAGGTGTCCAGCAGGCCGGCATCCGGAACCGGCGGTGTGCGGGGCACGGGCAGGTAGCCGCCCACCGGCCGCAGCGAGTCCGCGCCGTCCACCACGTCACCGCTGAGCAGCGAGAGGGTGCCCAGACCGCAGGCGAAGTCCAGCTCTGGCAGCGCCCCGGCCAGCGCTACCTGCGCGGCCAGGCCGACGCTGGTCTCCAGCGCGGAGGACACCACGCACGGCAGCCCGGCCGTCTCGGCGACCTGCAACGAGCGGCGCACCCCGCCCAGCGGGGTGCACTTGATGACCGCGATGTCGGCGGCTGCCGCGACCACGACCCGAAGCGGGTCCTCGGCTCGGCGGATGGACTCATCGGCAGCGATCGGCACCGTGACCTTGCGGCGCACGGTGGCCAGTTCCTCGATGGTGCGGCAGGGCTGCTCCACGTACTGCAACCCGCCAGCGGCCCTATCGAGCTGCGGGATCACCGCCACTGCCGTGTCGGTGTCCCATAGTCCGTTGGCATCTACCCGGATCGCCCCCCGCGGGCCGAGGGCATCGCGCACTGCCTCGACACGGGACAGGTCTGCACCGAGTGAGCCGGGGTGATCGGCGACCTTGACCTTCGCCGTGCCGCAACCGGAGGCGGCCACGATCTCGTGGGCGCGTTCCGGACCGACCGCCGGGACTGTGCAGTTGATCGGGACACGATCGCGGACCGGCTCCGGCCACCCCACTGTTGCCGCCTCGAAGGCCGTGGCAAGCCAGCCCGCCGCCTCTCGGTCGTCGTACTCCCGGAACGGGCAGAACTCGCCCCACCCGGCAGGCCCCTCGATCAACATCCCCTCCCGGATAGTGATACCCCGGAACCGTGTCACCATCGGAATGGCATAAACCCGGGCGCCATCGAAATCGACGTCATCGCTGGTCATGTGGTGATGTCCTCGTTGTCATGGGCGCGGCGCAGAAACCCTGTGATTTCCTCATCCAATTCGGCCAGGCCAACCGAATGCAGTGGCCGAATCTGCTGCTGTAACGACTGAATCCGGCTGACTGTTCGGCCGGAGCTGACCTTTCCTGCCGTGCTCAGCGCATCGCGGGTCAACGCTGCGGCATGTTCGTGGTCACCTTCGACCAGGTAAGCGGCGGCGAGATCGGTCTGCACGAAACATCGGCTTCGCAGGCGCCACGGTTCGTAGCTGTCCAGCGTCCTGGTCATCAACTCAGCGGCGCGTCTTGGTTCGCCGCTGTCTCGGAGCGCTCGCCCCAGATCAGCGGCGAGCTCGGCTTCGGTGTAAAAGCTTAGCCACGTCGGTTCCCCATCGGGGCGGAACCGTTCGTAGTGCCGCTCGGCTTCCAGCACGGTAGTTCGGCTCGCGTTGCTGTCCTGACACAGCGCTTGGCCCCGCGCTTCCATGGCGCTCAGTTGCGCCGCAAGTGTTGGTGTTGCCTTCCCGGCGACCGTTGTCCCCGCTCGTGCCAGTGCTATCGCCTGGTGGGCGCATCGTTGCCCGGTCGCGTTCTGGATCGTCAACCTGCTCATGTCGGACAGCATGTTCGCCGCGAATAGACGGTTGCCCGCGTTCATCGCCAGGTTGAGGGCCTGGATGTAGTAGCGCTGTGCCAGGGCGTGGCGGCCCACGTCGGCAGCCATCGACGCCGCCAGCCGAGCGGCCTGTGCCACTGCTATCAACAGCGCCCGGCCGGTCGAATCCGAGTAGCTACCGCGTAGCAACGTGGTCACCGCGTGATGCAGCAACTGCACGGCTCGGTCCCGTATCCGGCCCGATCCGTAACGGAAGTCCATCCGCCGCAGGTACGCAACGTTGTCAGTCAGGATTTCCACATCGGTCATGCCGATACGTCTGCCGCCCGCATCCCGTGCCGCGTCGGCTACTGGTGACGCGGTCAACGCGAACAGCGCTGGCTCAGCGAAAGCCATCGCAGTGAAGGCAGCCGCCGGCAGGAACTCCCGTCGCTTCAAGTCCCCTCCCGACAACGCGACAATCGTGTGGAGCGTGCTGTCCAATCGCCCCGCATAGTGCAGGGGCTCATCCGCCAACGCCCAGCCCAGTCCACCGTCGCCCTGAGCTGGGGGCGTACGGCGGCCTCGTTCTTCGATCAGTGTGCTCGCATCGAGCCGAAGAATTGTCGGATGGCCGTCGATCACTACAGGCAGCAATAGACCACCTTGCGACGACACGTGATTGCTGAGCTCGTCGGACCCAACTGTGGGCACCACGTCTCCGGCGTGCGCCGACGGCCTCAACCGCAGTAGCTCGTTCAACTCGTCTCGTGAGGCGGTCAGCAAGCGGGCCATCTTCGGCCGGATGTACGGCAACGGCTCGTGGTTTCCCGCTTCCCAGCGCACCACGGTGGACCGATCGACTCCCAGCGCTTCCGCGAACGACTCCTGCGTGTAACCCGCCGCCTTGCGAGCTTCGGCCAGGTGCGCCCGCTTCGCCATGGCGCCATCCTTCCACACCAATGTGAGTCGGCTAGCCGTAGCGGGAGAACGTTCACGCAGGTCAACCGCGTCTGTGCCACATCCGCGCGCGGTAGTCGCATCAGTCTCGCCCTGGGGTCACTCCGCCGCTCGGTCTTAGCTGATCCCGAGCATTGAGGGTTTCCATACTCCTACCTGATCCGCCAGAAGGAGACAGGATGAGCGTCGAGCACGGGGTGCCATCGTCAGCGGGGTTCGTCGCGGTCGTCGGTCCTCCCGCCGTGGGTAAGAGCACGGTCACCGGTCCGTTGGCCGACCACGTCGGCGCACGAGTGTTCCGGCTGCGCGAGTTCGCCCACGAGTTCCGCGCCCGGTCCGGTGTCGATCAGCGGTTGTTCGATACTGTGGACCCGCTGGGCTGGTTTCCCGAGGAGGCCGTCGCTCTGCTGCTTCGGGCTGCGTTCCTCTATGAGCAGTTCCCGGCCCAGCCGATGGTGCTGTTGGAGAACTTTCCCGGCAGCCTCCCCCAGCTTCGGCTGCTCAACGCGACCGCGGGGCAGTTGCGGGCACCGCTGACGATCGTCGAGCTGACCGCAGACGACGGCGTTCTCGAGATCCGGGTTCGCGCCCGGCGGGTTTGTCCCACCTGCGAGCCCGACCCGCGCGGTGACCCTCACCGACCCGCCCGTCCCGCCGCTGAGTACCCCGACCGATGCGTGAGCTGCGGCGGAGCTCTGGCGCTCCGGCGGGGCGATGAACCGCAACGGTTCGCCGCCCGGTTGGCGCGATTCCGCCGTCGCATTCCCGCGATCCGCCAGGCGGTGAGAGCACTGAACCTGCCCTACCACGTCGCGGACGCCACGGGCGATCCCGCGAGCTGCCTGCACCGCGTCACTACAGCACTTGCTACCACCACCGTTGGCCACGTGCTCGCCTCCAGGTGAGAGCACTATCTGGCCTCCAGGTGAGAGCACTATCTGAAGGGAGAGCCCCGTCATGGCCCCCGTCCTCGTGGCCGCCCCAACCATTCACCGCGAGCGTGATGCCTATGGGCACGCCCGGCTTCCCGCCAACGCTCACGACACCGCACCCGAACGGGTCGACAAGATCCCTTATGGTCGGTTCCGCAACGTCTACCTCTATATCACCGAAGCCTGTCAACTCCGCTGCGAGCACTGCTACATGGGCGAGCGGCTGGAGCGAGCATTGAAGATGCCCTTCGACACGATCACCCATACGTTGACGACCTGGCGGCAGATGGGCGGGTCGAAGCTGACCATCCTCGGCGGCGAACCGACCCTGCATCCGCAGTTCAGTGACGCAATCTGCCACGCCACGGCGGTGGGCTACCAACATGTAATCACCACCAGCAACGGGCTCGACCCGGCGATGCGCAAGTTCCGGCGCATGACCCCCGAGGACTTCGCCTACATCCAGATCAGCCTGGACGGCGGTTCAACTACCAGCCACGATCAGGTCCGCGGGGACGGCACCTTCAACCAGGCCCTGCGTAACGTTGCCGAGCTGGTCGAACGGGGTTTTGACACGCGCATCATCTGCACGGTCAACCGTGTCAACGTTGGCGACTGCTTGAACCTGCTCGACATCGCCGATGAGATCGGCGTGTCGCTGGTGAAGTTCCACGTCTTCTCGGTCATCGGCTCTGGCCACGGTGCTGCTGAGTGGGGGATGCAACCGTTGGAGTGGATCGAGTTCTACGAGCAGCTGGAGCGTGTGGCGCCTGGTCACCGGACGCGGGTGTGGTATCAGCCGACCTACGCCCGTCGTGACCGCATCGCCGGCTATGCCGCCGACGGCTACCGCGGCTGCATCGGCCGTACTCTCGACCGGATCTCGATCTTCCCGGACGGCCGGGCCTACGTCTGCTCGTTTCTGTTCGACACCGACCTGCACTTCGCGAACATGGTCGACGGACAGATCGTGCTCAACCACGGGGACAACGAGTTTGACCTGTTCACTCGAGTCTTGAGCAGGGCCAGTTGCGGCGGTTGCAAGGCTCCCGGTGCTTGCATGGGTGGCTGTCCAGCCGAAGAGGTCGTCATGGGCTCGGCCTCCTGCGTGAGGGAGCCCGACATCGTGCCGGTCTGCCGGCTCTGGAAGGCCGACATCCCCACCGCGTCCCCACCCATCAACTGCTGACCTGAGAGACCGTCGCCACCCATCGTCACGAACACGTGCCGTCAGTGATCACATAAGCGAAACGAGAGGAGGCGAACACCCATGCGCTACCGGGCCTGCATCGACGTCCACCTGATCCTTCGCCGTGGCGAGGAGATCCTGCTGGGCCAACGGCAGAACACCGGCTTCGCTGACGATTGCTGGCACATGCCGAGCGGACACGCAGAGGATGGTGAGTCGGCCACCGCTGCGCTGATCCGGGAAGCCGCCGAGGAGATCGGTGTCAGCATCGACCTAGCAAAGGTGCGGTTCGTACACCTGATGCATCACCGCACCGATTCCGGCCGCATCGCCCTTTTCTTCGAGGTCAATCACTGGGACGGCGAGCCGACCAACCGCGAGCCGGACAAGTGCGCCGGCTGGGAGTGGTTCGCCCTGACCGACCTGCCCGCCGACATGATCCCGTATGCAGCCCAAGCCCTGGTGCACTACTCCAAGGGTGAGTTCTACGCCGAACGCGGCTGGGGCTAGCTCGGTGAACGCGGGCTAGCCCGTGGACCTGGTGTGCGTCAGCTACCTCGTCGATGCCCACGTGCTGTGGGTCGCGGACTATCCGTGCCAACAGCAGCGCATGAGGGAGGAACCACTGCCATGCCCACCGACACGATCACCGACCTGTTCGCCGACGTCGCTTCCGTCGACTGGAACCACCTCGCTGCCGTGACCGCCGCTAGCGATAAGCTCCTCACCGCACTGGATACCCAGCGTGGTGTGCTGCGCGAGCTGGCCGAGCACGCCATCGGCAACCCTGACCTGCTGCCCCTGTGCGAGCACTACGACATCCTCGACAAGATCATTTTGCACGACGACCCGACCGGATGGCGGCTACGGCTCCACGTATTCCTGCCCGGTTACTTCGACCGGCCCCACAACCACCGCTGGACCTACAGCAGCCGCATCCTGTACGGCAGCTACACCCACACTCTCTACGGCACCGACGACCAACTCTGCGACAGCGACGATATCGACGTGGCTAAGCTCCGGCCCCGCATGGTGCGCACGGAGTCAGCCGGCGACTTCTACACCCTGCACCACACCATGATCCATTCGGTGACCGCCGAGCCCTACTCCACCTCGCTGATCGTCCGCGGACCCGCCGCCAAAGACCGATTCCTCGTCACCGACCGCGTGACCGGCCAAGCGTGGTGGCAGTACGGCGCCGCCACGGAATCCCCCGACGATGCTGGCCGTAAACGGATGAACACCAGCCAGGCCAACGCCTGCCTCCAGCAACTCATCAAACGTCAGATACTGCCGGAGGCGCACGCTGTCAGGTCAGTTCGATGATCACCTGCCGGTTTTGTGCCGCCGGGATGGGGTTGAGGTTTCCCTGCGGGTCGTGGTCGGGCACATATCCGGGAAAGTCGCTGCCCAATCCGCGGGTACTGATCCGGTCGGCCGGAGCGCCGAGGCTGACCAGGAGGTCGCGGACGGCGTTGGCTCGTTCCTGGGACAGCCGCAGCCGGTATTCCGAGGTGCCGGCAGACGCGGTGGTCCCGGTCAGCAGCGCCCGCCGCCCGTTGGTGATCTCCCTCGCGTAGTCAGCCAGGACTGCGCGGGCCTGAGCGGAATCTCGAAAAACAGCCTGATCGGGCACGAAACCCACGGTGCCGTCCCGCAGCACAGTGATCGATGGCAGGGGTCCGATCGATTTCGCCGCCACCGGCACAATGGTCACTGGAGGCAGTCCGTCGATCGTCCGGGTGCTGGGCAGGGGAGCCTGCTTGACCTCAGCCTTGCCACCTGCTGCTTCGACGATCTTGGTCCAGAGCGCCACCAGCACAGCCCGGGCCGGTGCGGGCAGCGGCTGCTGCGGTGCCGCGGTGTCGCCGAGCCCGGTGAATATGACGCGCATCCCGGTGAGGTTGGGAAGCTGCTGGGTGCGGCGGAGCAGCTCGACCACCTCGTCGGGGTTCGCATTGAGCAGCGCACCATCCTGGTCCTGGAATCGCAGGGCACCGGTGGTCTGCAGACCGCTGTCGATCACCACGATGGTCTTTGGCCCGACCGCGTCGGTCACCGAACGTGCCGCCAGGCTGATCGCGGCGAGCAGGTCGACCTCAGGATTGTCGGCACGAGTCTGGTCGATCAGGTTCGTGAGCTGATTGATCTGATCCTGCTGGTAGAGGGGATTGTCGTTGCCGGTCTTGAGCGACAGTGGAGCCGCCGCGCTGGGGCTGCCGTCGTCCACAATGACGGTGGCGGGTGATCCGAGTTCGGCTGCGGTTTCGATCTCAGCCTGGACGGTGTCCAACAGACTGGGTGCCACCATGTTCGAGTGCGCTCCCACGATCACGGCGAGCGCTCCCGGTGCCGAACCAGCGCTGTTGTCGCCGCAGCCGGTGAGCAGAAGCAGACCGAGCACGAACGGGATAGCGAAGGAGGGTGACGTCACCGTTCAGCTCCCCGGGCTTTGGATGCTGGGCTGGGTCGGCCGGGAGGCGCGGCCGGCGGCGATCTCGACGCCATCGGTCACCGTGGGGCTGGCCAGGTCCCGGGCCAGATGGTGCTGGTAGTGGTGCTTGAGCTCGGCGGCGAGACCATCCTGTTCGGCCCGCTTGCCGGCCCATTGTTCGGCGAGATCGGCTTCCGATTCACGAGCGCGTTCGGCGTCCAAGCGGGCCGCAACCACCTCACCGTGGGTGGCCACCAGAGCGGCCCGGAGCTTGTCCACCCGGGCTCGAGCTGCGCGCAGGTTCTTCAGGTACGGGTTGTATCTGGTGGCACTGCGGATCAGGACGACTGTCCCGACGGCGAGCACGACCAGCAGCCAACCAACCGTGAGCGTGACCGGGCCGATGCCAGCGCGTTCAAGCAGGGACGTCCCCCCGGTCTGCGCCGCGGAGGCGCTGGGCAGCAGCAGATAGGCCGTGCGGATCTGCGCCACGAACAATGACACGCCCACCCACAGGGCTGCCCCGCCCACCAGGCCGGCGACCAGAACACTCCGGCCACGCCGCCCCCGGCGAACTCGGGTGACCAGCTCGCCGAGCTGCTTGGGGAGCAGGACGTTGACCAGGATGATGGACGCCGCCAGCACCGCTGTCTCCTGCAACGAACTGCCCATCAGCTGGAACGCGGTGTAGTTCAGGCCGACTTCGGCGACTGCCGCACCCAGGTAGATTCCCCAGTCCTTGGTGGACTCCCATCGGCGGTCCTCGTCGATCCGGCTCTGCGCCGGCCAGTGTCCCCCGTCGTCGCCGGGCTCGGTGCCGTGCACGACGCCTTGCATGCGGTCGCGATACGCGCACGCATCCTGCAGCTCCTGTTCGAGGTGGTCCTCGGCCTGCTCCCCGGTGGCCTGCTTACATGTCGCGCCCCGATGGAGCAGTTGAGCTTTTTTCCGGTCCCGGTGCTGGCGCATCTCCGCTTCGGCTGACCAGCGGTGGTGCCACCGATCGATCTTGTGCTCCATGATCAGCGGGTGGCCGTGGGCACCGAGATTGCCGTCGTACATGCCGCTGGTCGCGTCCTTATGCGCCTCGGACTCGACGAAATTTCGTAGGATGGCCCCGTCGACTTCAGGGCCGGGATCCGGGCCCGCCACGACGTGGAGGTCGTCCTCGCTCGGAACGGGTGCCGGAGGCTCCCGGTGCAGCGCCACGTTGATCACTCCTTAGGCACGCGGTTGGTCCTCAACTCGCGCGCGGGACTTTTTCCAGGATGGGGCGCTGCCGGGCAGACGTTCGAGTCTCGAACTCCTTGAGGAACCAGCGGTAGCTCTGCGCGAGTTCGTCCTCGACATCGAGGGCGAGCAACGGCATGTCACCGTGCAGCCATGACTCCGTGCTGACCGGCGGCGTGGCGGTCCGATGCTGGTTGGGCTGGCGCCGCAGCAGCGCCGCATCGTAGAGCGCCACCAGCCGCCCGTAGTGGGCGACATGGGCGAGGGCGGCGGCCCGGGCGATCTCGATCAGATGGTGACGGATGCTGCCCAGTTCGCCGAGCCGCTGCTCGGCCTCGTTGCGCTCACGGACCCGGCGCTCGAACGCCTTCTGGGCCGCCGCCGCCTCCCGGGCTTCGCGTAACCACGGAGGAACCCGCGACATCGGTTGCGGGTCGGCATCGTCGGCTGCTGGCCTGGTCGGGGTCGTTTCCGGCGCGATCGCCGGGTCCCGGCGATGCTGTTCGAGCAGAATAAGAACCTGCACGGCTTCCCGGTCGATCGGAACGATCTTGTCGTGCAGCCACCCGCTGACGGCTCGCTGGCCTGCTTCGGCCTGGGCCCGCAGCGATTCCAGGTAGGGACGCGACAGATCTTCGCCGGCGGGCGGGGTCTTGGCGTCGCGGTGGCCGTGCCAGGCCACCCGCCAGCGGTCCAAGGCCCGGATCGGCTGGGGAGCGGGAGCCTCCCCCTCGGCAGTGGGCAGCAACTGCATCTGGCCCCCTCCAGTCCTGGTGTCCCCATGCTCGACGGCTACACCGATGAATACCTCGACAAGCTAGCGTTTCGTTACACAACGCATTCGATCGTGGGACAGTCTAACTCTCGGTAGCCAATCCCACGCCGCCCACCGCCGCTCCGCGATGCTCGGGTAGCTACCCACTCATTCGTGTAGCCTCACAGGCGTGCCTGCCCTGTTGCTCAAGCTCGTGGTCCGTCGCCACGTCGACTACGGGCGCATCCGCAGCATGATCTGTATGCCGGCCTGACCCCGCCCGACCCCTCCATCAGCCGGGCGTGTGGCCGTGCCGTCCCGGCGCCATGGATGCCGCTCCGACGCCACCTCGCGCGCCCCCTACGCCGCGGACGTGCTCGTCATGCCATTTCTCCGCAATCGTGTGCTCGCCGCCCTCATCGTCATCGCGACTCTGGCTCTGGCCGCCGCGTGCGGCCGCAGTGACACCGGCTCCGGCGCAGCGGGTCCCCCACCCGAGCTGCGCCTCGGTTACTTCGCCAACGTCACGCACGCCGCCGCCATCATCGGTGTCGACCGGGGCATGTTTGCCAGAGAACTCGGCGACACCACGTTGCAGACCCAGATCTTCGACGCCGGTCCGTCAGCGGTCGAAGCGTTGTTCGGCGGTGCCCTCGATGCTGCCTACATCGGGCCGAATCCGGCGATCAACGCTTTCGCGCAGAGCGACGGTGAGGCCATCCGGATCATCGCGGGAGCGACGTCCGGCGGCGCGCAGCTGGTCGTGCGCCCCGGCATCAACACCGCCCAGGATCTCCGGGGCAAGACGCTGGCCAGCCCGGAACTCGGCAACACCCAGGACGTTGCGCTGCGCGCCTGGCTGGCCAAGCAGGGCCTGCGCAACAGCGTTCAGGGTGGTGGGGACGTCACGATCTCGCCTACCAGGAACTCCGACACGCTCCAGCTGGTCAAGTCCGGCACGCTCGACGGCGCGTGGGTGCCCGAGCCGTGGGCGTCCCGCTTGGTCCTGGAGGCCGGCGCCACGGTGCTGGTCAACGAGCGGGATCTGTGGCCCGGCGGGCAGTTCGTCACCACGCATCTGATCGTCCGCACCGAATTCCTCGAGGAGTACCCGCAGACGGTCGAGGCGCTACTACGGGGGCACGTCGATTCGGTGCAGTGGGCGGCCCAGAACTCCGCCGAGGCGAAGACCGTCGTGAACGACGGTATCAACGCGCTGGCCGGCAAACCCTTGGCGCCGGAGGTGATCGACCGCGCCTGGCAGAACCTGACGGTGACCGATGACCCCATCGCGGCGTCACTGCAACACAGCGCCGACAGCGCGGTGGCTGCAGGGGTGGCCAAGGAGAAGGTCGATCTGCAAGGAATTTACGAGCTGTCGATTCTCAACCGGATCCGCACCCAACGGGGCCTGCCGACCGTGTCGGCCGATGGGCTCGGGAAGGACTAGCGAACATGGCACATCCGCCCGTCCGGCAGGCCCCCCAGCACGCGCAGACCAGCCGACCAGCCGTGGACGAGGGTGCCGAGAGTGCACTGCCTTTCAGCGTCCGTGTCACGCAACTCACCCACGCCTTCGAGCGGGACCGCCCGCCGGTGCTGGACCGGATCGACCTTGACGTCGGGCCCGGCGAGTTCGTCTGCCTACTGGGTGCCTCCGGATGCGGCAAGTCGACCCTGCTGTCGCTCATCGCCGGCCTCGACACACCGACCTCCGGCAGTATCGAGGTCACGGTGGGCCGTCCAGCGCTGATGTTCCAGGAGCCTGCCCTGCTGCCGTGGCTGACCGCCGCCGGCAACATCGAGCTCGCGCTCAAGGCGAGGGGGGTCGGCCGGTCCGAGCGCCGTACCGAGACGCAACGACTGCTCACCTTGGTGAACTTGGCCGGGCAGGGCCACAAGCGGGTGCATGAGCTCTCCGGTGGGATGCGCCAGCGGGTGGCGCTGGCCCGCGCGCTGGCCCAGGACAGCCAACTGCTGCTGATGGACGAGCCGTTCGCCGCGCTCGACGCCATCACCCGCGATGCGCTGCACGAGGAGCTGGCCCGCCTGTGGTCGGAGCAGGGATTGTCCATCGTGTTCGTCACGCACAACGTGCGCGAGGCCGTGCGGCTCGGGCAGCGGGTCTTGCTGATGAGCTCCCGGCCCGGGCGCATCGTCCGGGAATGGCAGGTCGAGCTGTCCCAGCCCAGGGTGATCGAGTCCCCCGGAGTGAGTGCCCTGGCCACCGAGATCACCCAGCACCTTCGAGCGGAGATCAGCCGCCATGCCCGTTGACGATCCGCCGCGGACGGTCGTGGAGAACCAGGCCTTCGAGGCCGGGCTGGATGCACTGGACGCGCCAGCGCTGCCACCACGGCCCGGTCTTGGCAAGGTTTTCGTGCGCTCGGTGCTGCCGCCCATCGTGGCCGTAGTGGCGTTCGTCGCGCTCTGGCAGCTGGCCTACAGCGTCGAGCTCAAGCCAAGCTATGCCCTGCCGAGCCCACTGGAAGTGGCACAGACATTCGGCCAGACAGTGAGCGACGGCCGGGCCTGGGATGCCATCTCGATCAGCGTGTCCCGCGGTGCCCTGGGGTTCCTCGCATCCCTGGCCGTCGGCACCGTACTGGGGCTGGCGATGTGGAAAAGCCGCTGGTTGCGGGCCGCTCTTGGGCCATTCGTCAGCGGGCTGCAGAGCCTGCCATCGGTCGCCTGGGTCCCGGCGGCGATCATCTTGTTCGGCCTGTCCGACGCAGCCATTTACGCGGTCGTGCTGCTCGGCGCGGTGCCTTCTATCGCCAACGGGTTGCTCGCCGGGTTCGATCAGGTGCCACCGTTGCTCGACAAGGTGGGCCGGGTCCTGGGGTTGGGCACTTTCGGCCGGATCCGGCATGTGCTGCTGCCCGCGGCGCTGCCGGGCTACCTGGCCGGTCTCAAGCAGGGCTGGGCGTTCTCGTGGCGCTCGCTGATGGCCGCTGAGCTCATCACCTACTCACCTGCGCTGGGTATCGGGCTCGGCCAGCAGCTCAACATCGGGCGAGAACTGAACGCGATGGACCTCGTGATCGCCTCAATCCTGCTGATCCTGGTGGTCGGAGTCGCCATCGAGCTGCTGGTCTTCGCACCGCTGGAGCGCCGGGTGCTCCGCGCCCGGGGGCTCACGGTCGCCCGGAGCCGCTGACGACAGTGTCCACGGCACCGGGTGCCTCGCCGCCCGACCCGCGGGCGCACCGCTACAGACGGCGAGCAACGTTTCCGCTGTGCTACGAACAGGTGACATTGACCAGTTCATTGCAACCTGACTATGATTCAACTCACAGCTAGACAGACCTGTCTGTGCCTGCCTCCTCGCCCCCACTTGGTGGTTGGTCGGCGGTAGCCACGCCCCGGGGCGGGGGTGGTGATTGCTACCGGAAGGAGTTTGTAGCGCGACAATCGCCGGTCCACCTACTCATTTAATAGAGAGGAAGTCATGGCGGATTACAATCCGAGGACAACCACCGGAATCCCCACAGAGCCCGTTGGCTCTCTCCCCCGTCCATCCAAGCTTCAGGCCGCCTACGCAGCATATGATCAGGGCACGATCAGCAAGGAAGAACTGGCAGTCGAACAGGACGCCGCAGCCCGCGATTCGATCGAGCGCTTCGAGGCCACCGGATCACCGATCATCTCTGACGGCGAGCAGTGGTGGTCGAGCTTTGCCACCTACCCCATCACCGACACACTGGCCGGGACCGGCCTTGCCCCCAACCTCGGCCCGGGCGGCCAGTTCTTCGCAATATTTGCCGACGGTCATGGGCGGCAGCTACCTCGCCTCACCGGTGGGCCCTTGCGGTACAACGAGTACGCGGCCGATTCACTGAGGAAGTCCATCCGCTACGCGCACGTGCCCATGAAGCAGGCCGTGATCGCGCCGTCCATGCTGGCCCTCTTGTATCCCCTGAAAGACGAGGTCCCCGGTTACTCCCGGGAGCAATTCGAGGAAGACATCGTCAGCGAATGCGAAAAGGACATTCGCGAAGCCTTCGCTGCCGGGGCTGCCCGGGTTTCGGTCGACTTCACTGAGGGCCGGCTCGCCACCAGGGAAGATCCACGCAACCCGTGGACGGGCGCCGGCCTGCTGCCGCACTTCATCGAGCTGAACAACCGCGTGTTCGCCCGTTTCACGCCGGAGGAGCGCACGAAGATCGGCATCCACACCTGTCCGGGTGGGGACCGCGACTCGGTCCACAGCGCCGACGTCCCCTACAACAACCTGCTTCCGAGCATGTTCCAGATGAACGCCGGCTACTTCCTCATCCAGCTGGCGAGTGAGCGCGACAAGGACCCGGTCTACGAGTCCATCGGAAAGCACCTCCGCGACGATGCGGATGGCGTAGCGCAGATGGCCTACATCGGGGTGTGCGTGACGCAGAGCCCACGGCCGGAGAGCTCCCAGGAGATCTGCGATGCGCTGGTGAGGGCGTCCAACTTCATCCCGAAGGAAAGGATCGGCTCCACCGATGACTGCGGCTTCTCGCCGTTCAGTATTGATGAGAAGCCGAACCACGGGTCGCCTGATTACGCCCGCGACATCGCATTCCAGAAGATCAAGAACCGGGTCGAGGGAACCAAGATGGCTGCGGAGAAGCTCAACGTCAGCTGAGCGCAACTCTCACACCACGGCCCGGCCGCCCATCCTGAGCGGCCGGGCCGGCCAACTGTCACATGGATGCTTGTCGCTGTCCGGAGGCCACCTGGGACAGCGACATGGATGCTTGTCGCTGTTGTTGATGGGCGTGCTCGACCAACGTCACGAGCGTGTCAAGGCTTGAGCGGGCCTCGCGGGCATCCATCCGCATCAGGGGGCACTCCAGGGGCAGCGCCAGCACGTCCCGCACGGTGTCCTCAGGGTAGGCGGGGCCATCGGGGAACTGGTTGACCGCCACCGCGAAGGGGACCCGGCGATCTTCGAAGTAGTCGATCGCCGCGAAGCAGTCGTCCAACCGTCGCATGTCGACGAGCACGACAGCACCGACTGCGCCGCGGGCCAGCTCGTCCCACATGAACCAGAAGCGTTGCTGGCCGGGCGTCCCGAACAGGTAGAGGACGAGCTGGTCGTCGACCGTGATACGGCCGAAGTCCATCGCCACCGTGGTGGTGGTCTTGTCCGGGACCGCGGCTGCGTCGTCCACGCCGACCGACAGCGAGGTCATCTCCTGCTCGGTGCTCAGCGGCGGGATCTCCGACAGCGACCCGACGAACGTGGTTTTCCCGACCCCGAACCCGCCCGCTACCAGGATCTTGAGCGGGATCAGCGGGCGGTCGGCGGCCGGCGTATCTCGCCGGCCTTCCCTAACGGGTGCGGAGTCCATCGAGCAGTCTCTCCAAGATCTCTTGTCCGGGCCCACCGACGGCGTCGGCGGGCGGCGGCAGGTGCACGACGAGAAAGCCGGCCCTGGCCAGGTCGCTGACCAGCACCCGCGCCACCCCGGCCGGGAGGTGCAGAGCCGCCCCGATCTCCACCACCGAAGTCGGCCGCATCGACATCCGGACGATGGCCCGGCGCTCCAGCTGCAGCGTCGGTAGGTTCGCCACGGCGAATTCGGTGGCGGTGACGAGCGCCTCGAGTGGCAACGTCTGGCCGTCAGTCCGGGTGCGTCCCTGCGTGAACGCATAAGCCGGGACAACCCGGCCGCCCTCGCGCCAGCCGTAGTCGCCGCCGTTGGTCATGGCACTATCCGCGGGGCGCCGGGGTCAGGGCGTGGCCCACCCGGGCCGCCAGCATCGTCATCTCGTAGCCGACCATGCCCATATCGCAATGCCGCTGGGCGATGACGGCGAGCGTGGAGCCTTGACTGATGGACGTCGCGAACAGATAGCCGCCGGTCATCTCGACGATGGTCTGGCTCACCGGAGCCAGGCTCAGCAGCTGCGCTGCGCCTCTGGACAGGCTCACCAGCCCAGAGGTGGCAGCGGAAAGCTGGTCGCCGAGCATCGAATCGACGTTGGCCGACGAGGCCAACAGCAGACCGTCGCCGGAGACGACTAGGGCGTGCAGCACTCCCGGCGTGTCCCGAATGAAGTCGTTGACCAGCCAGTCGAGTTGTCCTTGAGCCGCGCTCACGACCGACTCCCAGCGTCGCGGTCCACCTGCTCCTGCGCCATCTGCGTCTGCTGGGCGGCCAGCCGGCTGGCCTGGTAACGGGACAGCGCGTCCCTGGCCAGCTTCGCATCGGGGGCCGAGGTGGGCGCGGAGATGACGGTCCCGCCCGCAGGAGACGCCTGGCGCAGTTCTGGAACCAGATTGGCCTGCGGCACCCGGCGGTTGAGCGGGAGTTCCGCGGCCGGCAACGCCACCGCGGATGGCATCTTCTGGGCAGTCACGTGCGCCGGGGTGACCGGGGCGACGGGGGTGGCCGGGGCGACGGGGGTGGCCGGGGTGGCTGACCAGCTGGACGCCTCCACCGTCGGCAGCCGGGTCGGCGTCCACCAGCCGGCCCAGTTCTGGGCCGGTCGGAAATGCCCATTGCGCGCGGGGCCCCGGGGCTGCGGGATCGTGGGCGGCCGCGGCGCTTGCCCGGATGGCGTGGCTTGCGCCGGGATCCCGTTACGCGAGCCGGCTGTCGTTTCCGCCAGTTCCAGGCGATCGTCGGCGAATAGTTCTGCGGGCAATACGACCACCGCCGTAACGCCAGAACCCGGGGTGGTGGTGAGCGAGGCCCGGATGCGGTGACGGGCTGCGAGCCGGGCCACGACGTGCAGCCCGAGCCGCTGGGAGGCGGACAGGTCGATGTCCCGGGGCGACGCCAGCAGGTCGTTGGCCTGGGCCAGATCCGCTGGCGGCATCCCGACGCCCCAGTCCTCGATGGTGACGACGGCCTCGCCGGGAGTCCGCACGCAGGGCCGGCTCCGGATGATGACCTTGGCCTGTGGCGGGGAGAACCGCACTGCGTTCTCGGTCAGCTCGGCGAGCACATGGGTGAGGTCGGTCACCGTGTGCCCGACCACCGCCAGACGTTCGTCGACGGAGAAGGTGACCCGATCCAGGTGTTCGGTCTCCGCGATTGCGGCGCGCACGACATCGATGAGTCTGACCGGCTCGCTCCAGATCCGGGGCGCTTCTTCACCAGAGAGAACCAGCAGGCTCTCCGCGTTGCGTCGAATGCGGGTGGCCAGGTGGTCGATGCGGAACAGCTCACCCAGCGCGTCGGGGTCGCGTTCCTTCTCCTCGAGCCGGTTGATGATGTCCAGCTGCCGGTAGAGCATGCTCTGGTTGCGCCGGGCGAGGTTGACCAGCAGCTCCGAGGTGAACTTGCGTTGGCCGAGTTCGGTATCGGCGAGCTGGGTGGCCAGGCGCATCGACTTGTGCTGCTCGTCCTCGGTGGTGCGCCAGAAGATCACCACGCCGACGCAGGCAAGGAGCACGGCCACGCCGTGGACGAGCGACCAGATCCACGGATTCACTTGTGCGGCCGGATGATTGAACATCAGACCGGCCTGCCAGGCCGTCCCGATTCCGTGGCTGAGCACGGTGAACACGATGTTCCACAGGAATGGCACCCAATCCTGGTATAGCGCGATGATTCCGATGATGATGAAGAAATGAAAGTGGGCCTCGATGGAGCCTCTGGAGAACACAACCAGTGCCGCTGAGCAGTACACCAGCCCGGCGGACGTGAAGAACGAGGCCACCCGCCGTTGCGGTGTCGCGATACCGAGCAGCATGCACCCGATCAGCGGGATCAGCCCGACAAAGGTGGTCAGCAGGCTGCGCTGAAGCAACAGTGCGAACACGAACAATGCCGGCAGGTGCAGGCCCAGTACCCACAGCACGAATTGGTGCCTTTTCCTCCATGCCGTGTCGTCGAGCAGGTTGCCACGCGGCAGATAGTCCAGCAGCCTCGTCAACGTCAACGGTGGGCCCGCCCTTCGAGAGACGGTTGCGTAGGTCGGAACGGACTGCGCAACACAGTGATCATTTATAGGCTTCTCGCTCAGGTGTGCGGTTGGCGACCGCGGCATGGTACTGCTGCGTGATGGCTCCGCGAGACCTCAGCGTTACGCCGAGTAGGTGGTTCACTCGTTACCTGCCAGCGAATAGACGAATGTATTGGGCCGAATGGCGCAGTAGTGAGACCGGGCCCTAAGATCTCGCGACGGAGGCGTCTGGGCGCCTGGTGGCCCCCGCGGTCTTCAACACCGACGTGATCGAGTACCTCGGTCAGGCGGGTTCGATTCCCGTCCGCCTCCGCCACTCCACTCTGCCCGCCGGTCCGCCGACAGCCTTGTTCGCGTCGGTCGCAGTAGGATCGCGGCCGTGCCGGACCCCCGTGAGGACATCGAGACCCGCGTGACGATCCTTGAGCGCGAGGTCGTTCGGCTTCGCGAGCAGGTGGCGCTCGTCAGCTCCGACGCCGACGCTGCCCGCGTGCTGGCGGCCGGTGCCGATCATGACGTGTCGGAGGTCCGCGCTGAGCTGCGCGCCCACACCCAGGCCCTCAACGCCCTGCGGGAGACCCAGCTGGAGACGGACCTGAAGGTCAGCGGCTTGGACCAGAAGGTGACTGAAGGGTTCGCCATGCTCGGCACCGGGATGGCGCAGATCACCGCGCTGCTGACGCCGAACGCGGGCTCTGGGCAGGAGTAGGGCGTCGAGGGAGTTACCGTGCGGGCCATGGATGTCCGCCGGCAGGTCCCACGTACCGACGCGGTGCTGGCCGACCCGGCAATTGCGGCCGCCGCCGAAAGGCTCGGGCGCCCGCAGGTGAAGCGGGCGGTGG
>JBOHGH010000015.1:0-55678 GCA_050699975.1 Pseudonocardiaceae bacterium
GTACCAACACGGACCCAGCAGGGCACCGTCACACCGCCCGACCGGAGCCCCCCGAGACCAGCCCAAACCACGACATGCCTCGTCGGGCTGGGGTGAAACCCCGGTAGTACTCGATCTTCTTTCCACGTAGGCCATGGCGCGAGTGGTGGGCTCGACCACTAGCCGTTGGCTGCAACGCCGGGTGAGTCGACGGGCAGATGGTGTGCCTCGGCAACGGCTGCCAGCCGCTTTGTCGTACGTGACGACGGCGTGGAGATCGTCACGCAGAACCAACGCGGCGGCGACGTCATCAACGCTCTTCGTCCCGCAGCTCGGCGACGACCTCACTGAGCGATCGCTGCCCTTCCGTGGCCACCGGCGGCGGGAGAAGATCGCCGATGGCACCCGCCGATGGCAGGTCGAGGTGCAATCGGAGGGCGTTTTCAAGCTGGACCAGCAGATCGGCCGGTAGCACGCCTACGCAGCGCCCGACTCGGACCGCAGCGACTGACCGGATCTGTTCAGCTTGAGCCTTCGAATCTCGGCGCAGTCCACACTGGGCAGCGGGAAGCAACACCTGGAAAGGGTAGATGCGGGTGACGTTCGAGGTCACGGGCACCACGGTCAGCACACCGGACCCGGATCGCTCTGCGGCCACGTTCGCGCCGTTGTTACTCACGATCACCGCTGGCCGCACCTTATCCGCCTCAGAACCGAGCACCGGGTCGAGATCGACCATGCGGATCTCTCCACGTCTCATCAGGAGCCGTCAAGCCCCATCAGCCGTAACGGCCTCCCAAAGGGATGCGTCCTCACTCGTCTCCCACTCCGCCCACGCCTGCTCGTAGGAGTCGGACAGGACATGTACGCGCAGCAATGCAACCGCCCGCGCAACCGTCGCCGAGCGCGACGGCACACCATGGGAAACCGCATAGTCGTCGAGGAACTCGACATCCTGCTCGGACAGACTGACACTCAGCTTCACACCAGCAATACTACCCGTACTTGCCATCCCGTACTACCGGCCGAGCAACCGCCATTCAGCTCCGAACAGCGGCCAGCGAGGGCTTGAAACCGCTATTCGGCTCCGAACCGCAGGCCCGCTCCGGGAACACTGCTCCTCACGGCGGGGTTGCGGCCACCTGCCGGGCCATCCGGGCCAGTTCCTTGGTGTCGCAGCTGAGCCGAGCCTCCAGCGCGGCGGCCAGCGGCTGTAGCCACTGCCGGCGGGCGCGTACCGACCGGAGCGCGCTCTCCCCGTCGATAGCCGCCTTGGCGAGCGGGATGGCCTGCGGCTCTCCTGCCCGGACGTGAGTGTGACCAGTGTGCCCGAGGCCAGCACGCCGTGCGCTCCAGCACCGCGATGTCCCGCACCTGCCGACCACCGTGCATGATCTCCGAGACCTCGGGCTGGCTCTGCCCGGTGCGCCGCGCGATCTCCCGCTGGCTGACCCATCCCGATATAGCAGGCGATACACCGCACCGACATCGCGCTCGGCGAGCGCCTTGCGCGCCTCAGGCCGGGTGCACCAGGGGCCGCCGCGGCCGCGGGATGGATCGGACTGCACGATCTCTACCTGTATTCACTAGTGGCGATGTGCTTCGAAATACGGTGACCGGGACCGCCGGTAACCCGTATTTCACCCCTCAGGGCGGCGCGTAGCGCCCACGGCGTTGGCTCAGAACTGCAGGCGTGGACGCTAGCGGAACACTGGACGGCGTGGTGACGTTGCGGGAGTAACGGTGTAATTTTGGGCTGAGGGCGGTGGTCGCGGTGGACCCCTTGGACTCGTACTCGCAGACGGTCAGCTCGGTCGCCGCAGCGATCACCCCGCATGTGGCGAGCCTGCGGATCGGGCCGGGCGCAGGGTCAGCGGTCGTGTTCGCCGACGATGGGTTGCTGCTGACCAACGCGCACGTCGTCGGCCCCGTTCACGACGGCGTCGCGGCGTTCACCGACGGCACCGAGAGCCGCTTCGACGTGGTGGGCCGCGACCCGCTGTCCGACCTTGCGGTGCTGCGGGCCCGGGGTCCCACTCCGGCGGCAGCCGTCCTGGGCGACGCCGACGAGCTGGTCGTCGGGCAGCTGGTGGTCGCCGTCGGCAACCCTCTGGGCCTCGCCGGATCGGTGACCGCCGGTGTGGTCAGCGCGCTGGGTCGCTCGCTGCCGGTGCGCGCGGGCCGAGCCGTGCGGGTGATCGAGGACGTGATCCAGACCGACGCCGCACTCAACCCCGGCAACTCCGGCGGCGCGCTGGCCGACGCCGGCGCCAAGGTGATCGGGATCAACACCGCCGTCGCCGGTATCGGGCTCGGGATGGCAGTGCCGGTCAACACGACCACTCGCCGGATCATTGGTGCGCTGCTCGCCGACGGCCGAGTGCGCCGCGGCTACCTCGGGCTGGTCGGGACACCCGCCCCACTCCCCGCAGCGGTCGCCGAACGGACCGGGCAGGCGTCCGGGCTGCGACTGGTCGAGGTCATCCCCGGCAGCCCGGCTGACCGGGCCGGACTACATGCCGGGGATCTCGTGCTCAGTGCTGGGCGCAAGCCCGTCACCGATGCCCAGGGCATCCAGCGTCAGCTGTTCTCCGACGCCATCGGCGCCACACTGCCGATCACCGTGCTGCGCAACGGCGCGATGGTGGACGTGATCACCGTGCCCACCGAGCTGGTAGGGACCTAGGTTGGCTGGCCGGAACGGGAAGACCCGCCCGGCCACACCGAGCGGGTCAACACCGCACAACGCAATACTCTGCCGAAAGCAAGCCCTCAGCCAACGGAGTCATTCCCCATGTTCACTCACGACGATCGGGAAGTACCGTTGCAAAGAGTTATCTGACGAACTTCGCGTATTCCTCGTAGGTGATCTTATCGTCCCCGTCCTTGTCGGCCAACCCGGCTATCGTAGCGACGTGATCGTCACTGACGTTCGGATCGCCCTCAAGGGATGCCTTCAGCTCGCTGACAGTGATGTAACCGTCGTCGTCAGTGTCAATCTCGTCAAAGTCTTCCCTGGTCTTGTCGCCGTCGCTCATGAGCTCCTCCGCGCTTTGTTAGACTGTTCGACCCTATCGTGTGAATCAAGTCAAGTTATGACATCTAGTCGAGTGCTTTAACGTATCCTTCAGCGAATTCCCCCTTCCCCTTCCTCCGAGGAGTTTCTCTAGCCCATGCGTCTCCAATCGGATATGAACTTCACGCTCCCCGTGCTTGCCTCAGAGTAGATGCCCGCTGCTCCGCCCAGCGCGATCCAGCATCGTCCAGCACGTGAGCCCCATAGTGGCCTCGATCGACTACACGGCGCCCAAGATCCCGCACCGTGAGCGAACCGGCAAGGGTCGGAGATTTACTTCATACGGAAGAGCAACTGCACGGGTGATCCTCGGTCGGCGTCTACGATCGCCAGTGCAACTATCGTGTCCTTCAGCCTCGCAGGAAGACCTCTACGACCCGCCGTGACAGACCGCGTGCCAGTGGTGACGGCGGGTGTGCGACTATCGCTGGCTGTGTCCGGGCTCGGGAGTTGTACATGATCACGTCGCTGGAACGCGGGCGCTACGACTGGCCGTGGCGGGGTGGGACCTCGTTCGTCCCGCCGGACGGCTCCCAGGTCGTTCTGCGCAGCACCGCTCCCGGCGGCACCCCGCTGGACGCGTCCAGGCCATGGTCGTGCGGTTTCATCGCCCGGGTGCGGGGCACTCGCCGAGCGTTCACCGTCGCCGAGGCCGGCGCCTTCGACTGGCACAGCACCTACACCACGATCCCCGATCAGGTCACCGGACAGCCCTACCGCGGCGGTGAGCTGATCGTCGGCATCCGCAACAACCCAGCCCGCAGCGATCCCCCCGACTACCGGGCCGCCTGGCGCGGGCAGTGGTTCGAGCTGCACACCCGGGCCTGCGGCTCCCCCGACGGGATCACCAGGATCTTCGACGCGTTCCGGCTCACCGACACCCCGCTGGGCATGCTGGCGCTGCCGCGTAGCACCGGCCAAGCCCAGCTCGAACCGCTCCGGGTGGCCAAGCAGATCCCCGGGATCGGCCATCTGACGATCGAACGCCCCGGCACCAGCACGGTCGTGGTGCCCGAATTCCGGGGCTATCTGACCCGGCATGGCGAGCTGTGGCGCCAGCCGCTGGGGATCGGAGCACAAGGTCGGTCCCGGCCGGACGCGCTGGTCCTCGCCACCGCCACGGCGATCACCCAGCTGGTCCCCGGGCCGGCTGACACCCCGGATCCCGACGAAGCGCTAGCCTTCTTGGAAGGCCTGAGCGTGACGTGGGAGGCCGCATGATCGTGCTGGCGGTGCCGGTTCTCGCAGGCGCGTTCCTGCTGGTCGAAGCCGGGCTTGAGCACCTGCGGGCGCCCAAGCTGCTGGCTGGCGCGGCTGGCACCGGCATCGCGGCGGCCCGGGCCATCGCGGTCGTCGAGCTCGTGATCGGAGTGCCCTCGGTGGTCGCTGTGGTCTGGGGCATCAGCGGGCTGCGCTGGGCGTTGGCCGCCCAGGGCATGATCTACCTGGCCTTCGCCGCTCACTTGATGTGGCGACGCCACCAGGGGGACACCACGGACTGCGGCTGCAACCAGATGGGCACCCAGGTCGGTCCCGGTGGGATCGCCCGAGCCGTCGTGCTGGCGATCGCCACTCTCGCCGCGACGGCGCTGTATCCGGCGGTCGCGTTGCCCGGCGGCGGGGTCGCGATCCTGCTCATCGCTTGCGCTTTGGTACTGGCCGTACTGCTGTACACGCTGCCGGCGGCGGTCGACGGGCGGGCCGCGTGAACGTGCTCACTGCGGCGGTGGTGCTGGCCTGGGGTTGCCTGACAGTACTGACCTTGGCGATGGCCGGGATGCTGCGGCAGCTGCGGGAACTGCGGGCCGACGTGGCCCGGCTCGGTGCCCCGCAACAGCACGCAATCACGGGTCGCCGGGTGCCGGAGCTGGCCGGCGAGGGGCCCCTGATGCTGCTGGTGCTCGACCCCGGGTGCAGCTTCTGCGACACGGTGCACGAGCCGTTCACCCGGCTGGCCCGCGAGCATCCGGGCACCCGGTTCGAGGTGCTGTCCCCGCGGCAACGGTGGGCCGGCGCGTCGGACATCCGGTCCCGGGTTGACCAGGGACTCGTCACCGAACTCGAACTGCCGTGGGCGCCGGCCCTGCTGCATGTCGACCCCGACGGCACCGTGCTGGCCGGGCAGCCGGTGCAGTCTCCCGAGCGGCTCGGCGAGCAGGTCGCAGGCCTGCTGAGCACCGCGACGCACCGGCAAGGTGCATCATGATCCCGCCCGATATCCCCCGGCTCGATCAGCCCGGCCCCGACCCGCAGCCGCGCACCGTCCAGTTTCGCGACACCGCAACAGTGTTGTGTCGACGGGGATTTCTGGCCGTTATGGGCACCACAGCGATGGCCCTGGGCATGACCATGCTGGGCTGGATCCCACTGGCTCGCCCGGCCAGGGCCGAGCAGGGCAGCGAGTATCCCGGCTGCGGCCGCTACGACAACGGCCCCGGCGGACCGATCTGTCACGGCGCTCCCTACTCCCCGTCGTACTGCGGCCCTGACAAGTGGTTCAAGAACGGCTGCTTCGGAGAGTGGGAGGACGGGCTCGACTGCTACCAGCCGATCACCATCTGCCAGGCCGGCGAGGATATGCGCGAGGCCTGGCGCTGGGAGGCTGACGGTGTCGTCTACCGGTGCGCGGACGGCCAGATCAACTACCACGGGGCGCCGAACCTGGAGCAGGTGATCTGCAACGCGTCGCTGCCTCAGCGGGTGGCGCAGCCGTCGCTGCGGTCCTGATCGATGAAGTTCGGGACCAGGGCCAGCCGCCACCGGCTGCGGCGCGCCGTATTCGGGCCGGTGCTGGTGACCGGCGCGCTGGCGGTGCTGGCCGTGGTCGCTGCTGTGCCGCCAGCGCTGCGCGAGGGCTGGATGCTGCCCTGGCTGTTACTCGGGCTGACCGCCGGCTATGCGCTGTCCGGCTCGGCATGAAGCGTTAACTCGGCGCACCTGCTGAGCTCGCCGGTCTGGCGGGATTCGTCACGGGCCTACTTCACCGTTGGCCTGCTCGCCGGGGGGATCACCATCGCCACGTTGGCGGTGGCGCTCGGCAGTCTGGTGCAGCTGGGGTTACCGCTGGCGGTGCGGGCCGGCCTGGTCGTCGCGATGGCGCTGTTCGTGCTCGCCGGCGAGTGTGGGCTGCACCGCATCGCGCTACCGCATCGCCGGGCGCAGGTGCCATCGGCAGTGATCGGAGCGGGCGGTGACGCGGGAGCGCTGCAGTTCGGCTTCGAGATGGGATGCGGAGTGCGCACCCATATGCCGAGCAACCTGCCCTACCTGCCGCTGGTGGCGGTGCTGCTGATGGGCAGCTGGGTGGCGGCGCTGCTGGCGGGGCTAGGTTTCGGGCTCGGCCGCGCGGCGATGGCACTGGGCCGCCACCACAGCCGGGACGCTGCGTGGTGGGACCGTCAATGGCAGCGCCACGGACGCCGCCTGCGGATCGCCCTGACGCTGGCCGCGGTCGTGCTCATAGCACAAGTGCTGCTCCCGGGGCTGTGATCCGGTTTTGCCGGCTCACCCTGCAGGGTCGGCCGGCTCGATATCGTCGTGCTGCAGTGGCTCGTCGAGGCGCAGCGCGCGACGCAGTCGACGGCCGATGAGCGACTCCAGCTGTGCCGCAGGGATGGCGCCGCCCGGTTTCTTGGCGGTGAGATCACTCGCCGCGAGCACGTGCCCGGCCGGCAGCGCGCGGCGGGCTACCAGGGAGCGGCCGAACAGCGCGCGCATCGGCGCCAACTCGGCCGCTACCGCGTCCTTATCGACCGGCGCCGCCAGCGCCTCCTCGACGTAGCGGACGCCGTCGACGAGCAGGCGAAGTTCACTGCTGGTCACCGAAGCCGCCACGTCGGGGCCGAACATCTCCCGGGACAGCGTCACGTGCACTTCGATCACCCGCCCGCCGAGCGCGACCGCGGCCAGCGCCGGGAAGATCGTCCCGGAGTGGTCGGACAGCCCGGTCGCGCAGCCGTAACGCTCGCCGATCTCACCGAGGACGTTGAGCCCGAGCCGATCCGGTGTGGCCGGGTAGGCAGACGTGCATTGCAGGACTGCCAGCCGTCCGGCGCTGGCCCCGCGCAACCGCGCTACGGCGCCGTCGAGCTCGGCCCAGTCACTCATCCCGCTGGAGAGCAGCACCGGCGCCCCGGTCTGCGCCACCGCGTCCAGCAGCAACGGGTTGGCGACCTCGCCGGACGCGACCTTCCAGGCTGCGACGCCCACGCGGCGCAGCAGATCGACCGCTTCGAGCGAGAACGGCGAGCTCAAGAACGCCAGCCCGCGATCCTCGGCGTGGCGCCGCAGCCCCGCCCAGGCCTGCGCGGTGAACTCCATCCGCTTCCAGTACTCGTAGCGGGAGTCGTCGGCGTAGCTGAACTTGATCCGCCACGGTTCGTCGGGACGGCTCTCTGCGGCGGCGATGTGCGTCTGGAACTTCACCGCATCGGCGCCCGCGCCGGCGATCGCATCGATGAACGCGTGTGCTGTGCCCAGGCTGCCGTCGTGCGCCTGGCCAACCTCACCGATCACCACGACACGGTGGTCCCAATCAAGTACAGTCACGCTACGCATTCCCCAGCTTCACGAATGGACTAACTATGACACGATCGATGGTAATCGAGCAGATCGCCGCGCTCGGTTACGACTATGGCACGCATGCCACCCAGCGGCCCGCAGAGTGCAACCTGTGCGGTGCGCGCGGCCACGCCGTCGAGGTCGCCACGCGCGACCGCTACGGCTACCCGGCGACCTTCGTAGTATGCCGAGGTTGCGGGCTCGGTTACCTCTGCCCGCGGCTGAGCGCTACGCAGTACGCGCACTTCTACTCCGAGATCTATCGCCCTTTGGTGTCGGCGTATCACGGTCGGCGCATCGATGCCCAGACCGTGCAGCTCGAGCAACGCGGCTACGCGGCCGAGCTCGCCGCATTCCTGCTCCCGCTGCTACCGTCTTCGCCGCGCACGATCCTCGATGTCGGCGGCTCAACGGGAGTGGTCGCCGGGGAGCTGGCCGTGCGCCTAAACGCACGCGCGACCGTCCTCGACCCGTCCCCGGATGAACTCGCAGTCGCGCAGGCCGCCGGTATGGAGACGATCGCCGGGCTCGTCGAGGACTTCGATCCGGGTAAGCGCAGGTGGCATCTCGTGCTGCTGTGCCAGACGATCGACCACCTGCTCGACGTCCGCGGCACGCTGGCGGCGCTACGCCGGATGACCGCCAAAAGCGGCCGCATGTTCGTCGACATCGTCGACGTCGACGTCCTGCTGCGCCGGACCGGCGGCATCGAGCAGGTGGTGAAGATCGATCACCCCTACTACCTGACCCGCCCGACCGCGGTGGCACTGTTCGCCCTCACCGGTTTCACGATCGTCGCCGAGCGATTGTCCGACGACGGGCATCGAGGCTTCGTGCTCGCTCCCGGCCCGTGCGCCGAGCCCGACTGGGTGGCTCTGGAAGCCAGCGCAGCGCAGTTCCTGGCCCGGGTCAGATGACCCGGGCGGGGGCTGCGGCGTCGAGTTCGATGCGGACGGTGGTGGTCAGGAACTCCACGCCGAGGCTGTCGCGGGCGCGGGTGAGGACCCCGGTGTCGAGGTTGCGGTAGACCTCGCGGACGTCGGTGCCGTCCTCGAGCCACAGGTCCAGCCGCAAGACGGGGGTGGCGGTGGTGCCGACCATGCGGGCGCGAGCACGGTTGACGCCGGCGACAGTCTCGGCATCGGCGCGCAGCGCGTCGGCGATCGCCGACGCGCTGACCTCGAGCCGGCTGTCCGAGCTGGGGTCGAGGAGGAGGTTGGGGCGGCGTTCGGGCTTGACGGCGCGCGCGGCCCAGAGCAACCCGAGCACGAGCAGGACCACGCCGGCGGCGATGGCCACGCCGCGGGCGAGGATCTGGTGAGTGCTCAGGGTGTCCAGGGCTACGGGATCTAGTACAGGGCGGGCAGCGCGGGCGGCGCCGAGCAGGCTGAAGCCGACGACGAGGGCGGCGGCACCGGCAGCCAAGCTCAGCAGCCCGATCAGCCCGATCAGGGTTCGCTGGGCGCCGGCCGCGCGGGCAGTGGCCTTGCGAGCCGCCGTGGTGGCGCGAGTGGTCATGCCAGCTTCTCCGTGTTGCTCACGGCCACCGACACCCGCGGTGTGTGGGCCAGCGGCAAGCCGGACAGCAGGGTGTGCACAGCGTCGGTGATGCCGGGTGTGGCTGTCTCAGCGGGTTGCCGGCTGGCGGCCCGCACCGAAATCTTGCGGGGGGTTGCGGTGACCGAGGCGGTGGCGACGTGGTCGAGCTCGCGGACCCGGTGGCCGACCAGCCGGGCCAGCGACCGGGGAGAGGTGGTGACGGTGATCTCAGGCGCGGGGTCGATCAACCGCACCTCGCGACGACCGGCTCGCAGCGCCAGGAGAAGGAGCAGCAGGCCGGCGACGATCAGCCCGGCGGCGATGAGACGGACGGGGGTGGAGGTCCAGGTCCACCCCTGCAGGGTCGCCTGCCACGCCGGCCAGGGCAGCACCAGTGGGCCACCGGCGGGCCCCGCCCAGGCCCACATGACCTCCAGCGCAATGAACCCGCCGACCGCCGCCACGGCCAGGCCGAACAGCGGGGACAGCACACGTAACAGGATCCTCATCGGTGCCTTCCTGGGCTGGTGCCTTCCCGGAATGGGAGGCTGTTAGCGCACGCCTGGGCTGGGTTCGGGCAGCAGGGCGGTGACGGTCACGGCGATCGAGCCAACCTGGTAGCCGGTGATCCGCCGCACCTCGTCGCCGATCCTGCTGCGCAGTTGGTCCACGGTGGAGCGAACTGGGCCGGGGTAGCGCAGCGCCAGCTCCACACGCACGTCCACTATCTGACCGGTGATGACGGCCTTCGCGCTGGCTCCTGTGCTGCCCAGGCCGACCCCGGCCACGGTGCGCCGGGCGGGCAAGGTGCCTGGCATCAGGTCAACGGTGTGCTCAGCAATCTTGCTCAGGACCAGCGGGCTGATCCTGAGCCGGCCCCGCTCGTCCGGATCGACGGCGGTGAGCCGCTCCGGCGTAGCGGGTGTGGCGCCGGCGGCTGGTTGCGGCGGGGTGGTCGCCCCGGTCATCGGTCCCGGCCCCTGCCGCTGAAGACCTGGCCGAGGTCGAGCTCCCCGTCGAGGACCCGGCCGACGATCAACCCGATCACGCCGAGCACCAGGGCGAGCAGGAAGCCGCTGAGGCCGCCGATTGCGCCGGCCAACCCCAGAATGAGCCCGGTAAGCAGGCCGATGGTTGTCGCGTTCATCGTGGGGACCTTCCGTACTGCGATGAGAAGCCAGAGATCGGTGTCGGGTCGTCAGTGATCACGTCGTTGATGGTCACGTCGATCACCCTGGACCCAGTGACCGCGGTGATCATCCGGCGCAGCTCGGTGGCCAGCTGCGGCAGGGGGGTGCCGAAACGGGCGACGACGGACACCTCCACCGGCTCGCCGGGCTCCCCGACCCGCACCCCCACCACTCGGCGGCCGGGAAGGTAGCAGGCAATGGTGCCGAACGGGCCGCCGTCCAGGTCAGCCACCGCGGGGTGGGAACGCACCGCCGCGGCCACGGCATCGGCGCGCTGACCGACGCCGGCCTGCTCCGACCGGAGCCGGGAGGATGGGATGGAGGCAGCCAGACTCATGATCGCGGACCCCTCGAACTGCCGTCGCGGGTGGTTATTCCACGCGCGCCACATGGACGGCCGCGTCGCCGCCGTCGTCGCTCGCGATGTGGATGTCGTTGACCGCGATGTTGACCTCGATGACCTCCAGGCCGGTCATCTGCTCGACGGCGCCGATCACGTTGCGGCGCACCGCCTTGGCGAGCTCCACAATGGACGCGCCGTACTCGACGATGAGGTCGAGGTCGACCGCGGCCTGCTTCTCGCCGACCTCGACTGCCACCCCGGAGGCCTGCGAGGCGCCGGTGCTGCCCGGGATGCGCTCACGGATCCCGCCGAACGCGCGGGACAACCCGCCGCCCAGCGCGTGCACCCCGGAGATCTCACGGGCGGCGATCCCGGCGACCTTCTGCACCACCGACGATGCGATGGTGGTCTTGCCCTGCGAGGTGTCCTCAGCCAGCCGGGTCGGGGACACCTCGCCACCGGTACGGGCAGCCGCGGAAGGGGATTCAGCCGGCGGAGTAGCGGTGCTGGTGGTGTCTGCCATGATCGAGCTCTCCTTGTTTCCGAGTTGAGTCATTCTGATGGTTTGGTAGCTCAGTCCTTGACGGTGTCCCGGACGGCGTCCTTGACCTTCTCACCGGCTTGCTTGATGTCGCCCTTGGCCTGGTCAGTCTTGCCCTCGGCTTCGAGCTGCTCGTCGTCGGTGGCCTGACCCGCGGCCTCCTTGGCCTTGCCCTTCAGCTGCTCGGCCTTGTTTGAGATCTTGTCTTCGGTACCCATCGGTTAACACCCCTTTCGCGCGGGATGTGCTGTCGTATCGGCGGCGCGGGTCGGGTGGATACGTCGCGATCGGGAACCGCCAGGGGGCCGTTCCTGCCGGTGAGTACCCAGTATCGGGGAGGCCTAACCCCGCAGCACGTGACCCTGTGCGCGGCCGGCTGCGGCCCGCGTAGCACGCGCTCAGTACACGGCCATCTATGATTCGATCTACGCAGGCTCTGTCTTCTCTTCGTCCTGCCGTCAGGAGGCACCGACGTGCCTGACCGTCGCAAAAAGATCTGCGTCGTCGTCGCCAGCCGAGCCAATCTGGCTCGGATCACCACGGTGCTCGAAGCCGTACGCGATCACCCCGACCTGGAGTTGCAGGTGATCGCTGCCGCGTCCGCGCTGCTCGACCGGTTCGGCTGTGCGGTGCACGTGCTGGAGGATGCCGGGTTCACGCCCGACGCCAAGATCCGCTTCATCATCGAAGGTCAGACGCCGGCGACGATGGCCAAGTCCACTGGGCTTGGCCTGCTGGAGTTGCCGACCGCCTTCGAGCGATTGGAACCCGACATCGTCGTCACCGTCGCCGACCGCTTCGAGACGATTGCGACGGCCATCGCCGGCGCCTACATGAACATTCCCGTCGCCCACACCCAAGGCGGCGAGGTGTCGGGATCGATCGACGAGAGCGTCCGGCACGCGATCACCAAGCTGTCCCACATCCACTTCCCGGCCACCGAGCTCAGCGCCCGCCGCATCATCGCCATGGGCGAGGATCCGCAGTACGTGTTCAATCTTGGCTGCCCGGCGATCGATCTCGCCGCCCGCGCCCACCCGGGCACCCGCCGCGACGCGCTGATCGGCCACTGCAGCGAAGGTTCACCGATCGATCCGGAGCAGCCCTTTCTGCTGGTGATGCAACACGGCGTGACAACCGAATACGGCCATGGCCTCGATCAGATGGCGGCGACATTGCGCGCGATCTCGTCGATCGGGATGCAGGCGCTGGTTTTCTGGCCGAACGTGGACGCCGGCAGTGCTGAGATCGCGACCAGCATCCGGCAGTTCCGCGAGCAGGGTCTGGCCGATCGCTGCCAGTTCTTCCGCAACCTGCCAGCCGAGGACTTCACCCGGCTGATGACGCATTGCTCCTGCATGATCGGCAACTCGTCGGCAGCGCTGCGCGAAGGCGCATACCTCGGCACGCCGGCCGTCAGCATCGGCACCCGCCAGCACAACCGCGAGTGCGGCCCCAACGTCGTATTCACCTCACACAACCCACTCGAGATCACCGAAGCGGTCCGTGCCCAGATCGCGCACAGCCGCTATGAGCGCAACGACCTGTTCGGTTCGGGTACCGCCGGCCGTGATATCGCCAACGTGCTGGCAACGATCGACCCACCGGTGCAGAAACAACTGCACTACGACTCCGACGCCCTGCTCGGCGACCGCGTAGAAGTTCAGTAGGCGTTCAGTAGCATCCATGTCGCTGTCCAAGATGGCTTCCGGACAGCGACAAGCATCCATGTGGCGCCACGCACCCGCGTTCATCAGCCCCGGTTTGCTCGACCTCGCGACGAAGCCGTGGGGGTCTGCTTCCGCCGCGAGTCGAATGCGGCGGTCGTCCAGTGACACGTAGGTAGCTTTCGGAAGAGCCACCGGAGGACCGGCGCACCTAGAGTGCTCTGGTGTGACGCGGTATCTCGAGGTCGGCACGGAGATTGCCCAGCGGGTGCATTCCGGGGATCTACCACCGGGAGCGCTGCTGCCCGCGGTCCGTGCATGTGCCCGCGAGCGTGACACCACTGCCTCCACGATCAGCCGGGCCTACCGATATCTGGCCGATGGGGGTGTGATCACCTTGGTGGCTCGGCGCCGGGCCAGGGTTGCCCCCGACGGTGCGATCGCGGCGTCCCGCTTGCTGGAGGCCGAGCGGGTGTTCCGGCTGGCCGGCAGCGACGATCCTGCGCTCCAGATCCTGCTGAGCTGTGCCGGACGCGCGGTGGTCCCGGTCGGTACCCGGGGAAGTTTTCCGGGGCTGCGGGCCCTGGCTCGGGGCAACGCCGATGGCGCCGCTATCCATCTACGACACCGAGGCGGCAGCTATAACGCGCCGTTCGCCCTGGCCCTGCTGCGGGCCCGCCGCCCGCACCTGCTCCATCTGTGGCGGCGCGAGCAGGGACTGCTCGTCGCGCCGGGTAACCCGCACGGCGTCACCACGCCCGCCGATCTGGCGAGGTTGCGGGTGGCCAAACGTGAGGTCGGCACCGGCACCCGGGTGCTGCTCGACCAGATGCTCACAGCTGCGGGCGTCGCCCCCGACGACGTGGCCGGCCCTGAGCTGGGATCCCACCTGGAGATCGCCTTGGCGGTGGCCTCAGGAATCACCGACGTCGGTTTGGGCGTGCGCGCCGTAGCCAACGACCTGGATCTCGACTTCGTCTCGTTGGTGTGGGAGTGCTATGACATCGCGCTCGCCGGGGACGGCCTCGGCGCCGCCAGGCCCCTGATCACCACCTTGCGCGACCCCGAGGTCCAGGCGTCGATCCTCAGCCTCGGCGGCTACGACCTTGAGCTTGCCGGGACCGTCGAACCACTCACGGAGTCCCCGATCTAGCCCGTGTCCCACACAGATCATGGAACAGGATGGCGGTGCCAGATCCGGATCGAGGCGACGTCGATGGTTCCGGCGAGATGCACCCCCACTCGTAGCAGGTCCCCACTCGTCCATCCGCCACCAGCGCGACCCGCTGCTGGCGGGTAAGGCCCCGTGAACTCGACGCTACGGACGTTTCGCCCTATCCGGGACGTCGCCGGTGTCGTGTTCACGGCCCTCGGTGACGTCGTCGATTGACCTGGGCACCGGCCGAAGATCTGCGGGACATGGCCGATCATGCTGGCTTGCCCGGCCTAGCCCGCCGTGCCGCGTTATGACGTGGATCACTTCGGGTCAGATGGGTGTGCTCAGACTGTGGTGCATGCCTGATCCCACCCGCGATGAGCTCGGCAGGGAACCGCCATGGTTCAACCCCGGGGTCGCCGGAATCGGCTCGGCGAGCTTCCTGGCCGATGTCGGTCACGAGATCCCGACGGCGCTGCTGCCGAGCCTGCTGACTTCCACGTTGGGGGCACCCGCCGCCGCACTCGGGTTGATCGAAGGGGTCAGCGACGCCCTGGCCGGTGCGGCCCGCTTTGCCGGTGGCGGGCTGGCCGACGATCCACGCCGGCGGCGGACGATTGCGGTCGGCGGGTACACCACCACCGCGGTGCTCGCCGCGGCTACCGGTGCCGCGACCAGCGTCTGGCAGGTCGGGGTGCTCCGGGCCGGGGCCTGGGCGGCCCGCGGCCTTCGGGTCCCGGCCCGCAACGCCCTGCTCGCCGACATCGTCCCGGCGGCCGCCTACGGGCGGGCTTACGGCTTCGAACGCGCGATGGACAACCTCGGTGCCGTGTTCGGCCCGTTGCTCGCCCTGGGGTTGGTGGCGGTGTTCAGCGTCCGCACCGCCATTGCGATCTCGGTCATTCCTGGGCTGCTCGCCGCCGCCGCCATCGTCTACGCCATCCGCAAAGCCCCCCGCGCCGAGCAACGTGAGCGGATCCCGATCCGGATCCGGCTGCGCCCCGTGCTGCGCGGCGACCTGGGTCGGCTGATGGTGGGAGTGTCCGCCTTCGAACTGGGCAACGTCGCGGCCACCCTGCTGATCCTGCGGGCTACCGAACTGCTCGCCCCCGAACGTGGCGTGCAGGCGGCCACCAGCATCGCGCTCGGGCTCTATGTCGCCTACAACGTCGCCGCGACGGTGGTGTCCATCCCCGCCGGGCGGCTCGCCGACCGCCTCGGTCCGCGCGGCCCCATCCGGGTCATGCTCGCCGG
This sequence comes from Pseudonocardiaceae bacterium, assembly GCA_050699975.1. GTDB lineage: Bacteria > Actinomycetota > Actinomycetes > Mycobacteriales > Pseudonocardiaceae. The sequence continues at coordinate 15,306 of JBOHGH010000015.1, forward strand.
AACCGCCCTGTTCGCTGCCGCCTACGCCGCGTTCGCTGCCGGTTCCACCAGCTGGGCGGTCCTCATCCTGCCCTTCCTGGCCGCCGGGGCAGCCATCGGCTGCGTCGAGACCGCCGAATACTCAGCGGTCGCCGCGCTGGCACCCACCAACCTGCGAGGCTCGGCCTTCGGGCTGCTGGCCACCGTCCAGAGCCTCGGCAACTTCGCCGCCAGCGCGGTCGCCGGGCTGCTCTGGACCGCGATCTCTCCCACCGCCGCGTTCGGCTACATCACCGCCTGGATGCTGCTCGCCCTCCTCGGCATCAGTCTCACCGCGACGACCAGCTCCCCGCGTACCACCCGAACGGACTAACAGCGACCGCACCTACGACTTACGATGTTCACAGGTTGTCGTGCGCCACCAGCCCCGATGACCCCCGTGGCGCGACGGGAGGTGCACCGAGCATGGCGACGGTTGCCGTCAACTTGACTCGACCGCAGGAGGAGCTCGGCGAGATTCCCGCCCTGCTGCGCGCGGCTGGACTGGAGCTGCGCGTCGGATCGGGACGGCGGACCACGCCGGTGGCAGAGGTGATCGAGAGCCTTGCGGGGGCCACCGCTGTGATCGCCGGCCAGGAACTGTATACCGCCGAGATCTTCGACGCCTGCCCTGAACTGAGGCTGGTCGTACGCTTCGGGGCGGGCTTCGACACCGTCGACGTCGGTGCGGCCACCGAGCGCGGCGTCCTCGTCGCGACCATCCCGGGCACCACCGACGGGGGCGTCGCCGACCATGCGATCGGGTTGATGATCGACCTGGCGCACGGCATCTCCCGTCATGATCGGGCCATGCGGCGCGGCGAGTGGCAGCCGCAGCGCGGCGTCGACATGTGGCACGCGACCCTGGGAATCGCCGGGCTGGGCCGCATCGGCCGGGCCGTCGCCCGGCGGGGTCTCGGCTTCGACATGCGGGTGATCGCTCACGAGCCGTACCCCGTCATGGAGTTCGTCGAAGAACACCGTATCGAGCTGATGCGGATGGATGAGGTTTTCGCCCAGAGCGACTTCGTGACGCTGCATCTCCCGGCGATGCCCGAGACCGAGCGGATCGTCGACGCAGCGAAGCTGGCTTTGATGAAACCCACCGCTTTCCTGATCAACACCGGGCGCGGCAATCTGGTCGACGAGGACGCCCTCTATGCGGCGGTGAAATCCGGCCAGATCGCCGGCGCCGGCGTCGACGCCTGGACGACCGAGCCGATGACCGATCCGCGCTGGGCCGAGCTCGACAACGTCGTCCTCACCCCGCACAGCGCAGCGAACACCCACGGCGTCTGGACAGCGAGCGCGGCGCTGGCGGTGGAGGTCGTGCTCAAGGCAGTGCGCGGTGAGCAGCCGGAACAGTTGCTCAACCCGGAGGCATGGGACGGGCAGCGGGCGGGCTAGCAGCGTCGGTGCCGCGGACACACCGGGCACAGGAGCCCGACACACCGGGCAGGGGAGACGGACACGCGGGGTTAGAGGCGAGCGGCGGACCGTGAGCGCAGGCGGTTGCGGGTGTCCAAGACGCGTTCGGCGTGCTGCTCGAAGAGCTCCCAGTCGATCACGTCATGGTCGGCGAGCACGATCACCAGGTCGGCCTTGGTGATCTGACGGGACTCGCAGGGCACCATCCGGATGTAGCTGGGGACCTCCTCGACATCGATGAGCGGGTCGATTGCCCGGAGATCGGCTCCCAGATCGTCGAGTCTTGTGGCCACCGCGATCGCCGTCGACTTCCTGGTGTCCCTCGAGTTCCGCTTGTAGGCCAGCCCCACGAGCAGGATCCGGCTGCCGTTGACCGCCCTGCGCTGCTGGTTGAGGTGGGTGACCACGCGGGACACGACGTAGTCGGGCATGTGGTCATTGACGTCGTTGGCTGTGTCGACGAAACGCAAGCCGCGGCCCAAAGACCGTCGCGCCTGCCAGGACAGGTAACAAGGGTCGATCGGCAGGCAGTGCCCGCCAACCCCCGGCCCGGGCGTGAACTTCATGAATCCGAAGGGCTTCGTAGCGGCCGCATCAATCACCGACCACACGTCGATCCCGAGGTCGTGGCAGTAGATCGCGAGTTCGTTGACCAGGGCGATATTGACGTGCCGGAAGGTGTTCTCCAGCAGCTTGGCAAGCTCAGCCTCACGAAGTCCGGGCACCGGCACCGTGTGCGCGACGAGCTGACCGTAGAAGTCGGCCAGCGCCTGCAGCGAGGCCTGGTTCACGCCCGCGATGATCTTCGGAGTGTTGTCGATCCGCCAGATCTTGTTACCGGGGTCGATGCGTTCAGGGCTGTATCCGACGGAGAACTGTTCCCCCGCGCACAATCCCGAGCCGGCTTCCAGGACCGGGATGAAGATCTCCTCGGTGGTGCCGGGATAGCTCGTGGACTCGAGGATGACGCAGCATCCTGGCGTGATGTGTGGGGCGATGATGGCTGCAGCATCCTCGACGTAGCTCAGATCGGGTGCACCATCCCGCCAGGGAGTCGGTACGCAGACGATCGCGACGTCGAACCCGGCCAGCGCCGCAGGATCATCGGTGGGCAGATACCGTCCGGTACTCACCGCTATCACAAGATCGCTGTCGGTGATGTCATCGATGAACGTCTCCGCCTTGCGGAGGTGATCGATACGGGTCTTGTCGATGTCAAAACCGACGACATCGAAACCGACCTCGACGGCCCGGATCGCGACCGGCAGGCCAACGTAACCTTGACCAACCACGACGACACGACGCGACCCAATATCTACTCGCTGATTCGGCCCAGAAGTGCCGTGCACGGATCCCCCCGACTTGTTGTCACCGTAAGCGACCACCCGGATACTACCGGTGCGGCGGTCAACCGTCATCTGAACCTTTTGCAGGATCGCTGCGCTGGGCGCTACGGTCGAGTGAGTCAATTGAACACGCGGGAGCTCGCACCGAAGCGGGCTGAGAGGGCAGCTGGGCACCGACCCGGGGCTGTCGACCGCAGAACCTGTCCGGGTAATGCCGGCGTAGGAAGGCTGATCCATGACAACACCGCACGACCGGCGGCAAGACCGCACCATCGAGCCCGCCGTGACCACCGGTCCGATCACCGGGTCGCGCAAGGTCTATCGCGACCTGGGCGGCGGGCTGCGGGTGCCCGCCCGCCGGGTGGACCTGACCAACGGGGAGCACCTCGACCTCTATGACACCTCGGGTCCCTACACCGACTCCGAGATGACCATTGACGTCCACGGTGGACTCCCCCGGCTGCGGGAACCGTGGATCGCGGACCGCGAACCGATAGCAGGGGCGGCCACCCAACTCGCCTGGGCCCGGGCCGGCATCGTCACCCCCGAGATGGAGTTCATCGCCGCCCGCGAGGGCGTCGACGTCGCACTGGTGCTCGACGAGGTGGCCCGCGGTCGCGCGGTGATCCCGGCCAACCACCGGCATCCCGAGTCGGAGCCGATGATCATCGGGAAGAAGTTCCTGGTGAAGATCAACGCCAACATCGGCAACTCGGCCGTCACCTCCTCCATCGAGGAGGAGGTGGACAAGATGGTCTGGGCCACCCGCTGGGGTGCTGACACGATCATGGACCTGTCCACCGGTAAGCGGATCTACGAGACCCGCGAGTGGCTGCTGCGCAACTCCCCCGTCCCGGTCGGCACGGTGCCGATCTACCAGGCGATGGAGAAGTGCAACGGTGACCCGGCGGCGCTGACCTGGGAGGCCTATCGCGACACGGTCGTCGAGCAGGCAGAGCAAGGTGTGGACTACATGACGGTGCACGCCGGTGTGCTGCTGCGCTACATCCCGCTGACGGTTCGCCGGGTGACCGGCATCGTCTCCCGCGGTGGGTCGATCATGGCGGCCTGGTGCCTGGCGCACCATCGCGAGTCGTTCCTGTACGAGAACTTCGAGGAACTGTGCGAGATCCTCCGCCGCTACGACGTCACGTTCTCGCTGGGCGACGGCCTGCGCCCCGGCTCCATCGCCGACGCCAACGACGAAGCGCAGCTCGCCGAGCTGAAGACCCTGGGAGAGCTGACCCAGATCGCGCGGCGCCACGACGTGCAGGTGATGATCGAGGGCCCCGGGCACGTGCCGATGCACAAGATCGTCGAGAACGTGCGCCTGGAAGAGCTGTGGTGTGACGAGGCACCGTTCTACACCCTGGGACCACTCGCGACGGACATCGCGCCGGCCTATGACCACATCACGTCGGCGATCGGCGCGGCGATGATCGCGCAGGCGGGCACGGCGATGCTCTGCTACGTCACCCCCAAGGAGCACCTCGGCCTGCCCGACCGCGACGACGTCAAGACCGGTGTGATCACCTACAAGATCGCCGCGCACAGCGCCGACCTGGCCAAGGGTCACCCGGGCGCCCAGGCCTGGGACGACGCGCTGTCGACCGCCCGGTTCGAGTTCCGCTGGCACGACCAGTTCGCGCTGGCGCTGGATCCCGACACCGCGCGGTCGTATCACGACGAGACACTGCCCGCGGAACCGGCGAAGATCGCGCATTTCTGCTCGATGTGCGGGCCCAAGTTCTGCTCGATGCGCATCTCCGCCGACGTCCGGGCCTACGCAGAGGAGCACGGGCTGTCCACGGTGGAGGCCCTGGAGGCCGGGATGGCCGAGAAGTCTGACGAGTTCACCGCAGCCGGCGGGCGGGTGTACCTGCCAGTGACCGGGTCGTGACCGCTCCGCCCCCCGCTGGGCCCCCCGTAGCGCTGACCATCGCGGGGTCGGACTCCGGTGGTGGGGCGGGCCTGCAGGCCGATCTGCGCACCTTCACTACCTGCGGCGTGCACGGCTGCGTCGCGGTCACGGCGGTGACGGTGCAGAACTCGCTGGGCGTGACCGGTTTCGTGGCTATCCCGCCGTCCACAGTGGCCGATCAGATCCGGGCGGTGGCCACCGATATCGGGGTCGCCGCCGCGAAGACCGGCATGCTGGCCTCGACGGCGATCATCTGCGCGGTAGCCGGGGTGTGCGACGAAGTCGGCATCGGTGCTTCGGTGCCGTTGGTGGTCGATCCGGTGGCCGCCTCCATGCACGGCGACCCGCTGCTGGCCGACGATGCTCTCGACGCACTGCGCTCCGAACTGCTCCCCCGGGCCACCCTGGTCACTCCGAACCTGGACGAGGTGCGGTTGCTGGTCGGCCTCGACGTCAGTTCCCGGGCGGATCAGTACACCGCGGCGAAGGAGCTGCACGCCCTGGGCTCACAGTGGGTGCTGGTCAAGGGTGGGCACCTGCGCGCCGACCCCCAGGAGAGGAACCCACAGTGCCTCGATCTGCTCTACGACGGCAGCGACTTCACCGCCTTCACCAGTCCCCGGTCAGCCACCCCGCACACCCACGGTAGTGGCGACACCTTGTCCGCAGCGATCGCCTGTGCATTGGCCCGTGGTTCGACGATGCCTGAGGCCGTCGGGTACGGCAAGCGCTACATCGAGCAGGCAGTAGCCCACGCCTACCCGCTCGGTGCCGGGGTGGGCCCGGTCTCTCCCTTTTGGCGCCTCCCGCCCCCCTGAACCTCAGCGTCACGTCTCATCCTCTGCCAGGTCGCAGCCAGGTCGTCTGCACGGCGTCGAGTGCGTCATCGTCTTGCAGTCGAAACGACCGCACCGTCGTGGAGACGAGCTTGGCGTACCGGCGCAGGATTTCGTCCCACGCTGATGGGTCCCCGTCGCGGATTCGTAGCAGCAGGTCAGCCGCACTGTCCCTAGCGCCGATCGACGCGTAGCTGGTAGTGGTGGTTGCCATCGTCGGCATCGCGGCCCCCTGGTGAGCCCGTCGGAGTTGGTCAGAAGGGGTTGGCTACCGCCGAGCCCTGTCGTCGATCTCGTCGTCAGCCGCGTGCAACTCCCCGGCTCCCCAAGACTCGCCTCTTCGTTGTTGAGCAATCGTCTGCATGGCAGCCCCAATCTCTTGCCATTGCTCATTCAGGGCGCGCTGCACTGCTGCTTGCCGCCTATCCCGCGCATCGAGCAGCCACTGACTGAAAGTGCATCCTATGAGCACGCCAAAACTCACCATGAGGGCTGCCGCCAGAATGATCAAAGCAATGGCGTCCATGCTCCCTCCTTAGATAGATGTGGCCCGGTGTGAGTTTTTCGGCGCTTATCAGTAAAGCTTTCCACCACCATCTGTGGCTAGGGGGCAGCCCTCACCAGCGGGTAGTCAGCGCAGCGTTGCTCAGCGTGGCCGTCTCTCCACCGCGACTAATGCCTCGATCAGGCAGCGACGGCAGTGCCAGTGCACCTACGAATCCCGGTACAGCGTGATCGTGGTCCAGATACCCAGATACACGCGGTCACGGTCGGCCAGCGGGACCTTCTGGTCGGTCGGGATCCGCTTGGCGACACCGTTGAGATTTGTCCCGTTGGTGGAGCCCACGTCGACCAGCGCCCAGGATCCGTCGGGCTGGGCGAGCAGCCGGGCATGCTCGCGGGACACGCCGGGATCGGCTGGCGGGCCGGCCAGATCGATCTCCGGGGTGATCCTTTGGGAGGTGCTGCGCCTGCCGATACGAACCACGTCACCGCTCAGCTCGACGCGCCACGGTGAACTTGAGGCGGGGAAGGTGAACCTGTCGGCGTCCTCACAACGGGCTTCGAAGTAGTCGCGATCCGGGACGATGACAACCCACCACAACGACGCCCCGAGCCGTAGCGGCCGAGTCGCTAGTGGCCCAGTCGTGGGTGACACTGGGGCGGCATAGGAGTGGCCGCACTGCTCGCAGAACACCCCGATCCTGGGCTCGCTACAGCGTGGACAGGACTCGACGACGTCGCTGCTCATCACGACATCGACCCCGAACGGGGAACGCCGAACGGCAGTACAGCGGCCGTGATGTTGTCGCGGCCACCGCAGTTCAGCGCGGTCTCGACGAGCCGGCGCGCCGCGTCCAGCGGGGCTTCGGGTGGCAGCGTCGGTAGCGCCGCGGCGAGCGCGTCAGCGTTGTCGAAGTAGTTCCACAACCCGTCGGTGCAGACCACGACGACGCCCGGCCCTTCGGGGGTGAAGGTGACGACGTGTGGGTCCAGCGGAGTGGCGTCCTCGCCCAGCCAGGCGGTGATCGCGTGGGCGCGCCGGTCGGTGGCCGCTTCGGCGAGAGTCAGGGTTCCGGCCGCCACTACCTGGACCAGCCAGGAGTCGTCCTCGGTCAGCCTCGTGGGCGGCGCCGACTCGGTGCACGTTCGCGGTATCCAGTACGCCCGGCTGTCTCCCACCCAGCCCACCGTGACCGTCCCATCGGTGACGACAGCGGAAACCAACGTGCAGGCCGGAGCGTCTCGGGTGGTCTGCGTGGAGCCGGCTAGCCCGGCGACGGCCTGGCCGGCTGCATGGATGGCCTCCTGCATCGCAGTGACTGGACCGTCGCCCGCGTGCAGCGCGGCTACCAGTGCCTCGGCGGCGACCTCGGCGGCGGTCTCGGACGCCTGGTCGGGACGGTCTGACGACGACACCCCGTCGCAGACGACCGCGACCACCACGCCGTGCTGGCCTGACCCGGGGCCGGCGCCCAGGCCGGGACCGAGGCGGCGCAGCGCCAAGGCGTCCTCGTTGCGGTGGTGACGCCGGCCCCGATCGCTGACCCCGGCGCCAACCCCGACGTCGACCTCGACGCGGTCTCGCGGCCGGTCGGCCATCCGGGCCCCGCACTCCGCACAGAACCGGTCCTGAGGACCCACCGGCTCGGCGCACTGTGGACAGCTCTGGCCGGCCATGGTTCAGCGGTCCGCAATCGTGGCGACGAGGTACCCGCGCAGCTCCTCGACCGCAGCCTTCGGCTCGCGAACACCGGTGTAGGAGGCGAAGACCTGCTGCTGCATCTCCGCGCTGACGGTGGTCCACTCCGGCGTAGCCGGCCGCCGCTTGGCCGTCGGCAACACCGTGGCCAGCAGCGCCATCATCGGGTCACCCGCCACGTCGTGGTAGGCCGCTGCCATCGTCGGCGCCAGCGAGTGCCGCTGGGCCAGTGATAGTTGCATGTCCCGGGAGGTCGAGACGAACCTGACGAACTCGGTCGCCGCGGGGATGTTGCGCGAGAAGGCGCTCACCACGAGGTTGTGGCCGCCCAACGCGGCGACCGAGCCGAATCCGGTGAACGCGGGAAGCGCTGCGATGCCGACCTTCCCGACGACCTGGCTGTCCGGATCCGTGCTGTTCATCAGCTGGTAGGCGTACGGCCACGAGCGCATGAACACAGCCTCGCCGTACTGGAAGGTCCGGCGGGCATCTTCCAGTGTCATCGTGTTGAACCCCGGGGCGTAAACGCCTTGACGAAACGCCGTCCGCATGAACTCGGCGGCTTGCTGGGCCTTGTCGAGCTGGAATCGCACTGACTCGCCATCGCTGCCGAGCACGTCACCGCCGAGGCCCCAGAAGTACTCGAGGTACTGGACCACCAGCCCCTCATACTGCGCGCCGTCGGCGACGAACGGCGCGATGCCGTTGCGCTCGCCGACCCGGCGGCCGACCTCGATCAGTTCCTGCCAGGTGGTCGGCGGCTTGTCCACCAGATCCGAGCGGTAGTACAAGATCCCCGCGTCGGTGACGTACGGCGCTGCCCACAGCTTCCCGTCCCAGACCCCGGCCTGCATCGGGCCGGGCAGCGAGACCCGCTCGATGTCCGGGCGCAGATCCTGCAAGTCCACCAGCCAACCTCGCTGGGCGAACTCCGGGATCCAGCTCACGTCGAGATCGACGATGTCGAACTGGTTGAGGCCGGCGTTGAGCTCCAATGCCAGCAGCTGATGCGTGTCGTTGACGGACTCCGACGGCAGTGGCTCCACCCGCACCATCGGCCCGTTCGGGTGCTGGGCGTTCCACTGCTTCGCGATGTCCAGGGCGGGGGCCTGGTCTGCGGCAGCGATCCCGCCGGTGGCCCACACCAGCTCGGCCGCCGAATCGGAGCCAGTGGCGCCCGCGCAACCAGCCGCTACCAGTACGGCCGCGGCCAGTACCGCCCGCCGGCTCACGATCGTGGGCTTGGTCACGTCCAGCTCCGGTTGCGGCGGTCGTTGGCCTTGTCGACGAAGGTGATCCGCTCCGCGGTGGTGGGGGCCAGCCGGGCGAGCTCGCGGTAGGCGGACTCCAGGCGGTCCCGCACGCCGCGCTCGTTGAGCCGATGGCCGAGCACCGTGCCGGGGATGGGTGCCGCTGCCCCGTGCGGCCACGGTCGACCAGCACGTTCCCAGGTCAGTACGCTTTCGAGCACCTCCGCGACGGCCAGCTCACGCCGCTGATCGTCGAGTTCCAGGCTGCCCAACTGCTCGGCCGCGGTGAAGAAGTCCGCAACCGGGGGCTGCCCGTTCCCGCAGCCACGGGCCCGGGTCAGGATCGCGCACAGCCGAGCCGTGACGGCGTAGCGGGAGCCCTCCGGCACCGTCTCCAGCGCGGCGGCCGCACCGGCCCGGTCACCGAGGGCAAAGCGGGCCCGCGCGAGCCCGAACGCGGCGCTGACATAGGACCGGTCGGTCCGCCAGACGATCCCGCACCAGCGGGCGGCAAGCTCGGCCGCGCCAGCGCATTGGGCGCACAGTGCCAATGCGAGCTTGGGTGCGGCCTCGCCGGGCAGGGCATCGAGCACGGCCGTGAATCCTTGCCGGGCGCGTTCGAGGTCGCCGTCGACCAGGCAGCTGAGCGCTCGCAACCAGTCCATCCGCCAGTCACCCGGTTGGTCGGTAGCCAGCGCAACGAGATCGGCGTCGGCTTCGGGACGGCGCAGCTCGATCCGGGCGCGCACCACCCGCAGGCGCGTCTCCAGCGACGGGTCGGGCAGTGCGGCGAGCACCCGCTCGGTTTCATCAGGGCTTTCCGCGCTGATCGCGGCGAGCAGACCGGCGTGCGGGTCGGCCGGGTTGACCTGGGGGTCGGGTAGCGCCAGCGCGGCCGCAACAGTGTCCGGCTCCCCGCCAGGGAAGGTGTCCGGGTCGGCTCCCACCACGCGCAGCTCCGGTCCGAACCGGCTCGAGGCGGCCGGGAACGGCCGGTCTTCCTGCTGGGCGCGCACCTCTCGCAGCACGCCTTCCAGCTGCTCGGCCATGTCCGCCGCGGAGGCGAATCGGCACTGCGGGTCGGGGTTCGTCGCGCGGCGCAGCAGACCGCCGAAGGAGGGATGGACCGCGAGCAGCGGCACCTGATCCGGGCCGGGGATCGGGGCGTCGGCCTGGAATCCGGGGAAGGCGAAGCTGAGCACCGCCATCATCCGCCCGACGGTGTAGAGATCGGTCGCGACCGACGTGCCGTATGTCGCGATCTGCGGGTCCTGGTAGCCGGCCTTGCCCCAGAAGACCGGATTAGCCGAATCATCGATCCGGCGGACCGCGCCGAGGTCGATCAGCTTGACCCCACTCGTGGAGTGGATCACGTTGTCCGCCGACAGGTCGCAGTACAGCAGGCCGCGCTTGTCGTGCAGGTGCTCGAGCGCGGCCAACACCTCCAGGGCAAACCCGCAGACCTGATCCACCGGGAGGTGGCGGGCGTGGTCTGGACGCTCCTGGCGCAGCTGCTTGAGCGACTTGCCGCTGAGGTACTCCATCACGATGTAATCGACCGGCTTGCCGGTGAGCGGGTGCGGATGCCGGACCACGGTGTGCACCGTGACGATGTTCGGGTGGCTGGCATCGGCCAGCGCGGCCAGCTCGGCGACCGCCGCCTGGCGGTTGTCCGGATCGTCGGGGTCGATCAGTCCCTTGAGCACCACCCAGCGCGGCACCCAGCAATCCCAGGCCCGGTATACCCAGCCCAGCCCACCATGGGCGATCGCGCCCTCCACCTTGAACTGGCCATCGCCGACGAACACACCGGGCAGCAGCGGTGGCCGGAAGGAGAATCTGGTCCGGCACTGCGGGCAGAAGCCCTCAACTCGGCCGGGCCGGCGGTCGCGGGCCCGGCCCACCTCGTGCCGGCACTCCGGATTCGGGCAGAACCGCTTGTGTTCGGGCACCTGCGGGTCATCGAGTACCGGCGCCATATGATCATCGCCGACCGGCATCTCGGGCAGCGTGACCAGCGGGGCCCAGCGTGCGCCCCCGGCCACGAGTTGGGAGGTCACTGGCCGGGCGGTGGGATGTCCCGATCCGCCGCCGTAGCTCGCCATCGGTCAGTCCCGGTATTGCGGTGTCGGTGGTGACGGCGGCGGGCCCAGCAGTGTCAGCCAGCGCCGGTAGCTGGCCTGCCACCGCCCGTCCTGAGCGCGCCTCTCCAGTACCGCGTTGACGAACCGCACCAGATCAGGACTGTCTTTGCTGATCGCGACGCCGTAGGGCTCATCGGACAGCGGCGCGCCGACGATCTCGGTCCGGGGATCCTGCGCGACCATACCGGCCAGCTGGGTGTCATCGCTGGATACCGCGTCGACCTCGCCGAGCTGGAGCAGCACCAGGCAGTCCGACGGGGTGGGTTCGCCCACCGGGATCGGCTTCGAGGGGTCGGCCAGGACCGTTTCCAACGATGTCGTGCTGCGGGCCGCGCAAACCCGCCTGCCCCCCAGATCGTCCAGACCAGTGATTCCCGAGCCACTGTTCGCCAGTACTCGTTGCTTCGCCTCGTAGTACACAGCGCTGAAATCCACCTTCCCCCGGCGCGGGCAGTCGATGGTCATCGCGGCGACCACCAAGTCGACCTGGCCTGACCGCACAGTCTCGAGCCGCCCGGCTGCGGGATGCGGCCGGAACACCACCTGCTCGCGGTCGCCGGTAATCGCCTCGGCGATGTCCCGCACGATGTCGATGTCGAACCCTGCCAGCTTCATGTCCTTGTCGCGGAAAGCGAGCGGGTAGGCGTCTTGACCGATGCCGACGATCAGGTATCCGCGCGCAGCGATGCGGGCCATCGTCGACCCGGCGGGCATGCGACCCGGTGCGGGCAGGGGGCCCTGCGGGCGCAGGCTGTTCCGGAGGTTCTGCGGACTGCATTCCGGCTCGGCCAGCGCCTGCCCGGTTGACCAAGCTGTCGCCGGACGCGCCGCTGCGGGCGGCCCATGGCTGGCCGCCATCGGGTCCGGAGCTGGGACCGGCTGCTGGTCGCCGGCCGTTGCGGTCAGGATAACGGCGGCCAGCGCGCCGCAGGCGAGCGCGAAACGGGTACTCATCGGTACTCCTCCAGCCGCTGCCGGACGCCTAAGGCCACCCCGCCCGCCGAGACGAGGGCCAACGTGCCGATACCGATGGGCAAGCCGGTGAGCCAGCCTCGAGCGCGGTCGATATCCCTGCCGAAGGCCCCGCGCTCGTACTCGACAGCGCTCTCGAGGGATGCGGCGAGCCGGTCGAACGCCGTGGCGGCACTCGCCTGCCGGGCATCCACTGCGGCGCCGACCGCCTTGGTGTACTCCCCGACGTCGTCTAGCCGCCGGACCTCCTCGTGTGCTGCGGCGTAACCGCGGGCTTCGTCGATTGCGGCGTGCACCAATGCCCGGCCCTGCGAGTCGGTGGCGAATTGCTTGGCTGCACCCAGCGCGCCGCCGGCACCGCCGTTGCGGGCGAGTACCTGCATCCGGGCGTCGAAGTCCGGCTCGCTGCCACCGTTTCGGGTGATCAGCCCCAGGCTTTCGATGGCGCGAGCCTGCAACGCCGTGATCTGCGCCGGCCCCAATGCGTCGGACACCGACCGGCTATGTCCGAGCGACCGCGCTAGCGAGCCGGCCGAGGCCATCCCCGCGGCCGTCCACCACACCAGACCGGCGAGCACTGCCCCGCTCGCCAAGACCAAGCCGATATTGACGACCCGGTGCGTGCGCCGGAACAGGAACACCTGCACCCAGATCAGTCCGGCCAGGCTCGCCCCGCAGGCCGCAAGCGCGACTACCGGCACCGCTCCGGCCCGCTGGTAGGCATCGTTGAGCCGGGATGCCTGCCGTCGTTGCAGCTCCGCCGCCGCGGGCAGGATCACTTCTCGCATCAGCTCCGAGGCGTTCCGCAGATAGGTAACCCCGACCGCCATGCCCTGCCGGTTGTTCGCCCGCGCGCGCTCGACCAGGCCGGTGTAGACGGGCAGCTGACCGGTGATGTCGGCGATCCGTTTAGCGGTGACCGGCTCCTCCCCTGCTTGGGTGCCAGCCTGGGCCAGGCTGGCCGTCGCCGTGAGGATGTCGCGGTCATAGCGGGCACGCACCTCGCTAGGTTCCGCGCCGCCGGATAAGAACCCAGCAGCGACCGTGGCGTCCGCATCGGCCAGCGACTGGTACAACGTGGTCACATTCGCATTGAGTGGTTCGAGACGCTCGGCGATGTCTCGAGTGGTTTCCACGCGGTCATTCGCGGTGACGACTCCGACGACTCCGGCGAGCATTATCCCGATCACGAGGACCATCCGGGTCAGCCGGAGCTTGCCGGGTGTGGTGTCCCAATCGGCGAGCAGCCGGTCGATGCGACGAGGGGGCCAGCCCCGCTCTGGGAGCTGACCTGGCGGTACTGGCCTGATCTCGACGGCCTGATGGCTGCGCTGCACTGTCGATCTCCGGTTCGTCACCATCCTCGCGCTGATCAGTAGAACGCCTCACCGCCGTCGATGACTAGAGGGCAGCCCCCGCTCGGGTGGTCAACCCGGCAGTGCGGCGTTTAACGTGGGTCGATGGCGGGTCCGCGGCAACCTTCGGGTGGGCTGGTGGTCCATTTTCAGGGCCGCCAGGCGACTGTGCTGCGTCCGGGCAATCCAGGCTTCACGTTCGGACGCGGTGGCGACCGCACGTTGCGGTTCGGCCATGACAGTGTCAATGGCGGGCCTGACCTGCACATCTCCCGTAACGTGGGCTCAATCCGGTACGGCGGCGGCTTGTGGGTTGTCTGCAACGACAGCGACAGCCGCCCATTCGACGTCATCGTGCGCGGGGTGTCCAACCCGCTGCCGCCCCGAACCGCACAAAACTCGCATTCACGTTGGGCGGTGAGCCCGCCCGGCCTGGGGATCCGGGTCGGCGCGCCCTCCGGCCGGTACCTGCTGTCGATCAGTATCGATAACCCCCGGTCGCCGGTAGTGGACTCGCCGGAGCACGGTGATCCCAGCACCCGCCCGCTGTTTGAGCCCACCGACCATGAGCGATTACTGCTCGCAGCCAAGTTCCTGGCGCAGCCCGATCCCGGCGACGCGGTCGGCAACCGGGAAGCCGCCGAGTACGCATCCGCCGCACGGCCCCACGAAGAGTTGGTCACCGCAAAAGCTGTCGAAGACTGCGTGGGTAGATGGTGCAGGAGGCTGCAGGAGCTCGGCGTCACCGGGATCAACGGCCGCGACAACATCAACCAGTTGGGTCGCCAACTGCTCGCCTGGGGCTTCTTGCGCCAAGAGGACCGGACCCAGCTACGCCCCACCCACCCGTAGCGCCCGACCCTTTACCCTTCACCCTTTACCGCGTTCTGGATGCAGAAAGAGGTAAAACGGACTCGATTCAGCGCGTTCTGCATCCAGAACGCGGGATCAGCGACGAGCTGGGCCACCGTGACGGCGGCATGGGTCAACGAGGCGTGCGATCGCGCCGCGCCACCGTATGCCCGGCTGCTCCACGCCGCAGTCACCGAGAGGTGGGCGCAGCGGTGGAGCGTGCTCAACGAACGGTCGAGCGCGCCCTGGCATGACCTGGTCAGGTTCCGCTCGATCGCCTGCCGCGCAACCTCAAGGACGCGCGCTCGGCTCGCCGCAGACGGCGCTGTCCGCGCGGCCAGCGGCAAGGAACACCCCGACCTATTCTGGGGGCGGCCCGCGGTGGCGGCAGCGGCCTGGGCGTGGTGAACCTCGTTCGAGTTCGACCTGCACCCCCTGGACCCGCCGCCCGGAGGGCTACCACTCGGTCGGGCTGCGCCAGGTCGACGGGACAGCACTGGCAAGCATCGGCTCAGCTCAGCTCGACCCGCCGATGACCTGCGCATCGCCAAACACGAACGGGTCCCGCTCGCACTCGGCGATGAACGCTCCCGGGAACCCCAGCTCGAACGGGGCGGCGGCCTCAATCCTGTGAAGGGCTGCCTCGGGCAGGACGACGTCGAGCGCCCCCAGGTTCTCGGCGAGCTGCGCCGCGCTGCGTACCCCGACGATCGGGTGTACCGCTGCGGACCGGGCCGTCGTCCAGGAAATGGCGACCTGTGCGGGCGTCGCTCCGATGTCGTCGGCCACCGTGCGTACCGCGTCTGCCGCCCTGCGCTGCCGATCGGAGAGGGATCCCGGATCGATCCGGGTGGTTGAGCCCGTCAGGGCACCGTGGGCCATCGGCGCCCACGCCGCAACGCTCAGCCCGAGAGCCTCCGCCATCGGCAACAGCTCCCGCTCGATGTCCCGGTCGAGCAGGTTGTAGGGCACCTGGATGCCCGCGAAAGGTGTCCAGCCCCGCCATTCGGCGAGCGTGTTCGCGCGGCTGACCACCCACGCCGGGGCGTCGGAGATGCCGACGTAGAGCACCTTCCCGGCGCGCACGACGTCGTCCAGCGCGCGCATCGTCTCCTCCAGCGGGGTGTGCCGGTCCCAGATGTGCACCCAGTAGACGTCGACATAGTCAGTACGCAGCCGCCGCAGACTCCGCTCCAGCGACCCGACGAGGTTCTTGCGGTGGCTACCTGCGGCGTTGGGATCAGCCCGATCGTGGGAGAGCGTGTACTTCGTGGCGAGCACGAACCGGTCGCGGCGGGTCAGCACCTCACCGAGCAGGCACTCGCTGTCCCCGTACGCGGACGCCGTGTCTATCACGTTGCCACCCGCGTCGGCGAAAGCGTCGATGATGCGACGGGCCTCCGCCGCGTCGTCGAAGATCATCGCGCCGAGGAACAGCTCCGAGACCCGCAGCCCTGTCCGGCCGAAAAGGCGGTAGCGCATCGGCTACACCCTGTCCGGCGCGACATCGCGGGCCGACATCTCGTCCATCTCGTCGGACGAGCAATCGATACCCCAGGACAGGATCCGGCGTGGCCGGACGCGGATCCAGGCCGGGTCCACCTGCGGCCTGCCGCCGGCGCCTACGGTGGCAAGACGCCCGAGCGGCTGGCTGCACAGGTACTCGATCGCGGCGCCGGTGAACGTGGTCATGGCGCACACCGTGCCAAGAATGCCGCCGGGGAGGGAGGCCCTGCCAGGGCCCCTCTCGCCCCGTTAGGCTCCTCGGTGTGCCCGGCAACGCGCTCGGCGCGTTTCTGCGTGCCCGACGGGAAGCGCTCGGACCAGCGGCGGCCGGGCTACCGACCGGCCCGCGTCGGCGCACCCCCGGTCTGCGCCGGGGCGAGCTCGCATCGCTCGCTGGAATCAGCGTTGAGTACCTCATCCGGCTCGAACGCGGACGCGACCGCAGGCCCTCACCCCAGGTCCTCGCCGCGCTGGCCGACGCGCTGCAACTCTCAGATGATGAGCGCGTGCACCTGCACCGCCTGGTCAAGGCAGGCGATGGTGGCCCGTGCCCGCAGTCCCATTCGACTCCCCGTGCCGTGCGTCCCACCGTGTTGGCGCTGCTCGACCAGCTTGAGCCCGCCCCTGCGTTCGTCATCGACCAGATCGGCGACGTGCTGGCGTGCACGGAGGGATTCCGCAAGCTCGCCGACCCGGTCGGGCTGCTCGACGCCGACAACATCCCGCGATACGTCTTCACCGACCCCCGTGCCCGCCACGCCTTCCCGGAGTGGGAGCACGTCGCAGACGAGTGGGCGGTGCGGCTCCGTGCGGCAGCCGACCTCGGCGACCCACGCGCGGCAGACCTCGCCGCGGAGCTCGCGCTCATCGCGGGATTCGAGTTCGGCGCCCGGTACGCCGCCTCAACCCGTCTCCCTGCGTGGACCGGGACCGAGTGGTGGGGCGAGCTACGCCTGGCCTTCGAGGCCCTCGGGATGCCCGGCACCGACGAGCACCGCCTCGTCGTCCTCGTGCAGGCATAGCGTGCACTGAGCGAGTCCACAGGCCACCTCGCGTGTCCGGCTCTCATGCACGGTGTGTCCGGCTCTCATGCACGGTGTGTCCGGCTCTCATGCACGCCATGGTTGCTGAGTGATTCCACTGCCACCAGCAATTTGTCTCGGGCGGTGGGGTCCAGCACAGCACTCGTGGCGGTGCAGCCGTGGAAGTACAGGCGGGCCCGACCGTCCTGATGCCCGATCACCACCAGCGTGCAAGCACCGCCATGCGGGCTCCTGGCCGGAATCGCCGATCGGCCACGCACTGACAAGGCGACGATCAGCAGCTCAATGACCTCCGGCGTGAGTTCCGCGGTGGTGGCCTCGCTGCCCTCGTAACACAGCAGATGCTGGCTGAGAGGATCGCGCTGCACCGTCACCGTGCACAACTGGCCCGACTCAGTCCTCGCCGCGACCGCCGTGCGGTCGATCCTCGTCGGTACAGCCATCAGTACCCTCCCTGTGGTGACGGCGGGGCCGGGGCACGGGGGTTCACCCGGCCCCGCCGCAGCTTGCGACGGACGCCGCCTAGTCATATCTATGCGCTCACGCCCCGCTCCAAAAATGACTATGCACTGGCACTGGGGATCCCGTCAAGCCGACGTGTCTCCGGCCTACTCGCCGAGGAACTCCTGGGCCAGCGAGCGCAGCAGGTCGCGGGCGTCTTCGTCGAACACCGCGTCCTCGCAGAGCTTCCCCCACAGCTCCAGGTAGACCGCGACCTCAGCCTGGTCCCGGATATGCAACTCGCGGGTGGCGGTGTAGAGAGCAACGTGGACGTCATCGTCGACGCCCGGCTCCCCGTAGACGATGAAGTCGCCTCTCGGCGGGACCCGCTGGACGCGCTTCCAGGGGATAACGCCGAAGCGGACGCTCTCCAGCGTGCTGAGCGACGCGATGTGGTGCATCTGGGCGGCCAGCATTCGCGGGTTGTCATCGGGGCCGGGCCGCCAACGCAACGCGGCCTCGGTCACCACGAAATCGAACCGGTGCCCCGGCTCATGAAGGATCAGCTGGCGCTCCGCCCACGCGGCGAGCGAGGCCTTGTGGTCGCGGGACAGGATGGGCTGGAAATCGGCCGCGATCGTGGCCTGTCTGCGGGTGTACTCGGCGGTCTGCAGCAGGCCGGGTACAAGCAGCGTCACGAAGGTCCGGATGACGCTGGAAGTACGCTCCTCGTCGGCGATCCGCCGCCGCATACTCGCCGCCGATCCCTGGCGGCGAACATCCTCGATCCAGTTGGTGCTTTCTGCCACCGCGGCCTCGACCCGCGCCCGCAGCTGCGCGTGTACCTCGGCGCTGACCTCGGCGGCGCGCGCCCACGCGTCGGCCTCTGCACGACTGGGCACCTGGCGGGCGGTCTCCAGTCGGGACACCTTGGATTGGTTCATCCCGGCTCGGGCGCCGAAGTCGGTCTGATTCAGACCGATGCCCTCGCGCAACCGGAGCAGCACCTCGCCGAGCCTGCGGCGTTGCTCGCCGGGCTCGATCGGGGAATCGTCGTGCTCAGCGGTCAATCAGCCAGCCGGTCCCGGTGTTCGACCATCCACTGCTCAAAGGGCACCGCGTGCTTCATGGCCAGGTCACGGCGGGCGATATAGATCTCAAGCGGCTCGGTCGGCTCCGCCGCCTCGACGAACCGCTCCTGATCGTCGTAGCACATCACAGCCACCCGCTGCTCATCAAACATCCAGAAGTCCTCGGTCAGCGTAGCCAGATCAGGGTGAGCCTCCCGGTCAGCCATGAAAACCTCCGAACCGATCCACGCACTCATCGGGATGACAGCGAGGGCATACCGTGTGTACTCGGCCAGCGGCCACTCGACAATGTGCACGTCATACACTCGCCGCCCGGCGGCCGTATAGCCCGCGACCTTCTTAAGAAACGGGTAGCTCTCCGGCGTGATCGCTGGCAGCGGCTTGCCAGCCTGCCATGCCTCCCACTCCGGACCTTTGACGCCTGCGTAGCTCTGCAGCTGCTGCAGCCGGAATGCCTCGCGTTCCATCCGGTCGAACTCCGCATACAGATCGATGCCACTCACGCCGCTTCTCCTACAAGCTCTCGTGACCGGCCCGGTACAGCGCCTCAGTGATCTCCACCGCACCCTCGCCGGGTCCGACGCCGAGTGCGGCAAGTGTCTCCACATCGGTGATGACCGGCCCGACGATCGTGACCAGGCCTGCCGTGCGACGTGCCACCTTCGGACACTGTGGATATGGATCGCAGTTAGACGCGAGCAGTTCGTAGTCGGGCACGGTGGTTGGCTCCTCCAGTCGGCCACCTCAGGCGGCGAAGGACTTCAGTATTCAGACTATGCGCCACACAGACAAGACTTAGTATGATTAAGTACCATCGAGGTCAGGTCCTTCGGCGAGATCGGCCAGGGCATGGTCGGCCTTGCGCTTAACGTGCCCCCGAGTACGGCTCAGCTCGTCGAAAGTCATGCCAGGAGTCCCTTGTCATCCGGCGACTCGGCCGGGGTTCAGCCGGTCAATCAGCGAGTCGGTGCCGGTGCTCGGACATCCACTGCTCGAACGGCACCGCGTACTTCATGGCCAGGTCACGGCGGGCGATGTAGGTCTCAAGCGGCTCGGTAGGCTCCGACGCCTCCACGAAGCGTTCCTGCTCGTCGTAGCGCATCACCGCGACCCGCTGCTCATCGAACATCCAGAAGTCCTCGGTCAGCGTGGCCAGGTCAGGGTGGACATCCCGGTCAACCAGGAAGTACTCGGACCCAGCTGACAGCGCCATTGGCATGAGCGCGAGGGCATAGCGGGTGTACTCGGCTAACGGCCACTTGACGACGTGCACGTCGTGCACCCGCCTGCCAGCAGCGGTATAACCCGCCATCCTTTTCAGCCAGGGATGGTTGCCCGGTGTGATCACCGGCAGCGGCTTGCCGGCCTGCCACGCCTCCCACTCCGGCCCCTTCACGCCCGCATAGCTCTGGTGCTGCTGCAGCCGGAAGGTTTCCCGCTCCATCCGGTCGAACTCGGCCGTCAGCTCGTCGCGGTTCATGCCGCGCCGCCTGGCCGAGAGCCGGCCCCACACGCGAGAACTTCGTCATCAACCATCGTGATTGGCTCCCTCTGTCCGGCTACCTCAGGCAGCAGAGAGCTTCAGTATGCGGGCTATTCACCGAACAGGCAAGCTAAATTCATGACTATGCAGGTCTCGATCCACGTGTCGGGTTGCGCAAACCAGGGGTTCGCGCCCCTCGCCAGCCTGGGACTGGCGTGTCTACGTTGGGCGGCATGGGCGAGAAGACGATCCCGATCCTCCCGTGCCCCTCGATCCCCGACATAGTGGCCTTCTACCAGGCCCTCGGCTTCGAGGTGACCCATCTTCAGACCCGCCCCAACCCCTACGCCTCGCTGCAGTACGGCGACATCGACCTGCAGTTCTTCGGGCTGAGATCCGTCGACCCGGCCGCCTCGATGAGCACCTGCTACGTCGTGACGGACCGGGTCGACGAGCTGTACGCGGCCTTCCGCGCCGGTCTCAAGCAGGCGCTCGGCAAGGTTCCCACTCGTGGCATCCCGCGGATCGGCCAGATCAAGGACACCTCCTACGGCGTCCGCCAGTTCCTGATGACCGACCCCGGCGGCAACTGCATCCGGATCGGCCAGCCCACCGGCGAGAGCCTGCACCACGCCCCGGCGCCGGCGGAGCCGTTTGCCAGGGCACTGCACAACGCCTGGATGCTTGGCATCTCCAAGGGCGAGCCCGCCCAGGGCGCGAAGATCCTCGACCGCGCGCTGCAGCGGGAGTCCCCGGCCTCGGCCACCGAGCGCGTACGCGCTCTCATCCTGCGCGCTGACCTTGCCGACCAACTGGGAGACGGGGAGCTGGCCGCGCGGCTGCTCGACGACGCTGCCGGGGTCGAGCTCACCGACGCGGAGCGCGCCACGCTGCGCGACGACCTCGCCCGCGCCGACGATCTGCGGGAGTCCCTGGGCGCGGACCCACGCTAGCGTCAGATATATGCAGCCGACGGGCAGGCCGAGATTCAAGGTGTGCTTCATCCGCAACCTTGACGAGGCGCAAGCCGCGATCGATGCCGGCGCGGCGGCCCTCGGGTTGGTCTCACGCATGCCCAGCGGACCCGGGGTGATCGCCGATGATCAGATCGCTGAGATCGCCGCCCGCGTGCCACCGGGAGTTGACACCTTCCTGCTGACCTCCCTCCAGGAGATCGACACGATCATTGAACAGCACCGGGCGGCGCGCACCAGCGTCCTGCAGATCGTCGATGACCTACCTGCCGACGGCCTCGCGCGGCTGCGCGCCGCGCGGTGGGCGCACACGATCCTGCTCGACTCAGGCAACCCGAATCTCGCGATCAAGGAGCTGGGTGGCACCGGGCGCCGGCACGACTGGACCATCAGCGCCCGGATCCGGGAGCGGCTCGACATCCCCATCTTCTTGGCCGGCGGGCTGAACCCGGACAACGCGACCGAGGCGCTGACGACAATGCGCCCCTTCGGCCTGGACGTCTGCTCTGGCGGACGTGCGGTTCTATGACTGGCCTGCCACGTTGGCAAGATCGCACGAGCTCTGACCTGGCACCGTGCCCTGCGAGCCGGGGGTTACGACGACGCCGGCGACTTCGCCACCGCACCCCTGCAGTCCCTGACGTCGCTTCTCGACGACTCCTACCTCGGCGGGGCCTGATGCGTTGACGGGACTTGTGCCGTAGGCGGACCGGTCAGCGGTACCCGGTGGTGTCGGGAGGTTTGCCGGCGTCTTGGACCTCGACGAGGTAGCGCCAGGCGTCTGGGGCGCTGCCGTCGACGTCGACGAACCCGTACTCCTGTGCGAGCTGCCCCGAGGAGACGGAGGCCTGGTTCCACCGGGCAAGGTCGGGGTCGGCGGCGAGGGCGACGACGGCCCGTCCGGTGAAGGTCGGTGTCTCGGAGATGCCGAAGTGCCCAGGGTCGGGGTAGGGCGGCTGGACGGGGCGGGCCAGCGCGTCACGCCAGTTGGCTTCGGTGACTCCGTGGTGTTCGAGCATCATCTCCGAGCGCATCCACCCTGGCGTCAGCGCCACCGCGGTGGCGCCGAAGCCGGCCAGCTCGTGCCCCTGACTCCAGGCCAAACGCAGCACCGCGGTCTTGGCCAGGTCGTAGAACGCCGACACCCGGTAGTAGTCGGCGGTGCCGTCGGTCATCTCCACCACCAGACCACCCGGCCGGCGGATGAGCAGCGGCAGGGCGTAGTGGCTGGTGATCAGGTGGGTGTCGACGGCCAGGCGCAGCAGGCGCAGACCGTTGTCCAGGTTGTGTTCCCACAGCGTGGCGTCCCAGTCGAACAGGGTCTCGCCGCCCCAGATGTCGTTGACCAGGATGTCCAGGCGGCCGTGGTCGGTGTCGATCCGGCCGACCAGCGCCGCCACCTGATCGGCTTCGAGGTGGTCCACCCGGACAGCGACACCCTTTCCACCAGCGGCCTCGATCAGCTCGGCGGTCTCCTCGATCGTCTCCGGCCGGTTGTACTCCGACCGCGACGAGCGGGTGCTTCGGCCGGTGGCGTACACCGTGGCGCCCGCTCTCGCCAGCTCCACCGCAATGGCCCGCCCGGCACCCCGCGTCGCTCCCGCCACCAGCGCGACCTTCCCCGTCAACGGGCCAGTCATCGCGCCTCCCTCGTTGTACCTACGTCTTCAAAATGCTCGCAACGCCGGACCGCTGACGTCATACGGACCAACCGATCCTGCTACGGGATGACCGCATCTGCCTCAACCTCAACCATGAGAGCAGGGGCGATGAGGGCATTGACCTCCACCATGGAGGCGGCGGGGCGGATGTCTGCGAAGAATTCCCCGTGCGCGCGCCCGACCTGCTCCCAACGGGAGATGTCGGTGACGAACATGCGGGTACGTACCACGTCCTTGAGACTCGAACCCACTTGCTCAAGGGCCGCAGCGATGCGCCGGATGGCCTCGCGTGTCTGCTCCGCTATGTCGTCTCTGCCCACAACGCCACCGTCAGGGGTGGCGGCTGTCGTACCTGCCACGGAGATCCAGTTTCCAACCCGCACCGCGCGGGAGTAACCCACGACCGGCTCCCACGGGGCGCCTGACGACACCAGTTCCCTCTTGCTCACGACGAGAGTTTCGCAGTCGCCGTCAAGCGGTAACCGGCCGTGCGAAACTGCCGGTGACGTGACAGGTCGGTCTGCGCAACGATTTCGGCACAGTAGCGGTCGTAGCGCAAGATCGTCTGTCAGACACCGGTCGCCGTGTGTAGGGCGTTGACGAGGGGTTTCAGCTCGGGGATGTCGGCGGACTCCGCGAGCGCCTGAGCCAACACCGTATCGTGGGTCGGTCGCGCTTGCTCCCGTGCCGCGTGACCGGCCGGCGTGAGCTCGCTGTAGATGCCACGCCGGTCGTCGTCGCACAGCACGCGGCTGATCAGGCCCCGGTTCTCCAGCCGGGTGACCAGGCGGGTGGTGGCACTGCCGCTGAGCGCGGTCGCCCTGGCCAGCTGGTGCATCCGCAGGTGCCAGCCGTCCTGCCGGCTCAGAGCGTCGAGCACGGTGAACTCCACCACCGACAGGCCATGGGCGCGCTGCAGCGCGCGCTCCAGCGCAGCGTCGATCAGGCCGTGCAGCGCGGCGAGGGTGCGCCACCCCTGAGCACGGATCTCGACGGCGTCATCGGGAACGGGCATGCCACACGATAGCAGCTTGCGCCCATAGCCAGCTTGTGCAAATATAAAGCGTATGCAACTAATGCACACGCTGGATATGGGTTCCCGCAGGAGAGGAAGTGGTTCGGGGTGGTCACACGAAAGCTCGCTGTGGTCGTTGGCGCGAACGGGGTTATCGGCGGCAACCTGATCGGCCATCTCGCCACGCAGCCGGACTGGGACGTGGTCGGACTGTCCCGGCGCGGCGGCGAATCGACCGAGCGCGTCCGGTACCTGTCCGTGGACCTCCTCGACCGGGACGCGACCGGGCACGCGCTGGCCGATCTCACCGGGGCCACGCACGTGTTCTACGCCGCATTCCAGGACCGTCCGACCTGGGCCGAGCTGGTTGCGCCCAACCTGGCCATGCTGGTCAACGTGGTGGAGGCGGTCGAGGCGGTGGCGCCGGGTCTGCGCCACGTCAACCTGATGCAGGGCTACAAGGTTTACGGCGCGCACCTCGGTCCGTTCGAGACGCCGGCGCGGGAGAGCGACGCCGGCCACCTGCCGCCGGAATTCAACGCCGACCAGCAGGACTACCTGGAGCGGCGGCAGCGGGACGCGCCGTGGACCTGGTCGGCAATGCGCCCGTCAGTGGTCTGCGGGTTCGCGCTGGGAAGCCCGATGAACCTGACCATGGCGATCGCGGTCTACGCCGCGATGTGCGCCGAGTTCGGCCTGCCGCTGCGATTTCCCGGAAAGCCGGGGGCCTACCACGCGCTGCTGGAGATGACCGACGCCGGCCTGCTCGCCAAGGCTGCGGTGTGGGCGGCCACCGACCCGCGCTGCGCCAACCAGGCGTTCAACATCAACAACGGCGACCTGTTCCGGTGGCGCCGAATCTGGCCGCGGATCGCGGAGTTCTTCGCGCTGGAGGTCGCACCGCCACTGCCGATGTCACTGGCCGATGCGATGGCCGACAAGGCGAAGCTGTGGGCAGCGATGACAGCGAAGTACGACCTTGCGCCGCACTCCTACGCCGAGGTGTCCTCCTGGCCGTTCGCCGACGCGGTCTTCGCCTGGGACTACGACCTGATCGCGGACGGCTCGAAGGCGCGCCGCTCCGGGTTCACCGAGTACGTCGACACCGAGTCGATGTTCCTGGAGCACTTCACCGACCTGCGCAGGCGCCGGATCATCCCGACCCTGACTCCCGCCCCGACGTGACCGGCCCGCAGACGACCGGGTGGCCCCGCCGAGGAATTCGGTTGTTTCGGCTTGTGCTGCGCACCTACGGTGGGCGTATGACGATCACCATGGTCCGTCGTGTCCGGCATCGGGCGGTCACGACGAGCGTGGGGCTGGCATCCACTCGTTGATGAGTGGGCCGCGCGCATCGTTGCCGACGCCGATCTGCGACCCGGGGAGTTGGTCATGGACATCGGAGCCGGCCAGGGGATATTGACCAGGCACCTGGTCGAAGCCGGCGTTCGGGTGCTCGCCGTGGAGCTGCACCCGGGTCGGGCACGGCAGCTGCGCGAACGCTTCGCTGAGGCGCCGGTCACCGTGATACAGACCGATGCGCTGTCGCTGACGTTGCCGCATCGCCCGTTCCGGGTTGTCGCCAGTCCGCCCTATGCGATCTCCAGCGCACTGCTGCGGGTGCTGCTCGGGTCGCATTCGCGGCTCGTTGCCGCTGACCTGGTGCTCCAGCGGGCTGTGGTGCGTCGCCACGTCGACCGGTGGCGCGGCACCGCGGGCCAGACGCACCGGCGGTGGGACGCGCGCGCCGGGCGAGCCCTTCCACGTCATGCGTTTCGCCCAGCACCACAGGTCGACTCGGCCGTCCTGGTCATCCGTCGCCGGTCAGCGGCATGACTGGATCGGATGCGAAGGCGGACCTCTGCCGTTACCTGCAGGCCGCTCGCGAGGCCCTGCTCTGGAAGCTTGACGGGCTCTCGGAGTACAACATCCGCCGCCCGATGGTGCCGACTGGCACCAACCTGCTGGGACTGATCAAGCACGTGGCCAGTGTGGAGCTGGGGTACTTCGGCGACACCTTCGGCCGGCCCTCCGACGAGCCGCTGCCATGGTTCGAGGACGACGCCGAACCGAACGCGGACATGTGGGCGACCGCCGACGAGTCGCGCGAGCAGATCGTCGGTCTTTACCGCAGGGCGTGGGCGCACGCGGAGACCACGATCGACACGCTGGAGCTAGACGCGATCGGCCACGTGCCGTGGTGGCCGGACGTCCGGAGCGAAGTGACGCTACACAGAATCCTGGTACACGTGATCGCCGAGACCAATCGGCACGCCGGGCATGCCGACATCATCCGGGAACTCATCGACGGGGCCGTCGGCCTGCGGGACGGCAACGACAACATGGCACCAGGCGACCAGGCGTGGTGGGAGAGCTACCGGAGCCGGCTGGAGCGCGTGGCGCAGGAGGCCGGCCAGGGCTGATCCCATTCTGGGCCGCCTCACCGGCCAGGGCTGATCCCATTCTGGGCCGCCTCACCGGCCAGGATGGGTCAACCGGTGGGAGAATCCTCTGGTATGGAACGCCAACCGAGTGACTTGACATGGGGCGGGCAAGGGGGGCCGATCCTGCCTGCCACCCGCCACTGTTGCCGTGCTCGCCGGGTTCCTCGTCCGCCGATGAGTGCCCTCGGCATTGGACACACCCTCGCGGACAGCTGATCCGCCGCGCCGGGCAGCTATCGTGGCCGGCATGACCGCCGCAGCCACCCGGCCGCCGTTCGCCGCCGCCTCCCCGGCTGAGATCCGCGCGATCCTCGTCCCTGAGGAGCGCTCCAGGTTCGACCGCGAGTACCGCCAGGCGCTCGAGGTGGCGGCCGAGACGTTCAGCCTTGAGGAACTCGAGGCGACGCTGGAGTCCTGGCGGCGCATCGCGTGGATGTGCACCGACCCTGATCGCTACCGGCAGATGTGGCGGCGCGCCGCGACGCTGTACAGCCGCGAGGACATTCCCGCGGAGGAGACGCTGCCCGTCACCAAGGCCCGGCTCGGCTACTGACCCGGTGTACAGCGTCACTACCGACGGCCACGCTGGCATGATCACCTACCTGATCATGGATGAACTTCGCCGGGTGGACCTGCTGGAGGTGCGCTGGGCAGGGTGAACTCCACGTAGCGTCCTCGAAAGGCGCGAGAAGGTCGCCGACGGCCGGTAACGGAGTCATGCTGCGGCATCCCTGCTGGGTAGGGGTGCGTAGATGATCAGCTGCAGGTCCGGGTGGTCGGCGGGTGTCAGCTGGTGGTGCTCGAAGCGCAGCTCGCCGGCCTCGGGGTGGCGAAAGATTCGCTCCCGCGAGGCGAAGCCGCCGACGGCGTGGCTGTCCCAGCCGAGGCGGAAAGCGTCGCTGGCCAAGGTGAGCCTCCGGATGAGGGCGCAGATATGGGGTTCACCGAGGCGAGGTCCGGTCTCGGCGCGGAACTCAGCCAGGAAACGGCGGCTCGTCATCTCCCAGTCCGGCAGCAGCTCGCGCACGTAGGGGTCGGTGAAGACCAGCCACAGCAGGTTCCGGTCCTCGACGGCGACGCTCGCGACGTTCGGATATAAACCCTCGTAGGCGGTGTTCCACCCGGCGATCGACCAGTCGGCGGTGATCGCGTAGGCGGGGAACCTGTCCAGCGCGTCCAGCAATCGTTGCACGTGAGCCGGCATCGACGGCGCGCTCGGGCCCGGGGTGGCCTGCTGGGGCGAATACCCGGCCAGTGCCAGCAGGTAGCTGTGCTCGGGCGAGGACAGCCGCAGCGTGCGCGCCACCGCGTCCAGGACCTGCCGGGACGGATTGATGTCGCGCCCCTGCTCAAGCCACGTGTACCAGGTGACGCTGACCCCCGAGAGGTAGGAGATCTCCTCCCGCCGCAGCCCCGAGGCGCGCGCCCGACTCAGCGGCGGCAGCCCGAAGTCCGACCGTACGAGCTGCTCGCGACGGCTCCGCAGGAAAGCACCCATCTCGCCACGGCGCTCGGCCTCGCTGTCCACGCCCGGCAATCCTAGTGCTGCCACTGCTAGTAGCAGCCGCGTCTTCCTCGTCGTCGCGCCGCGTGCGGCAATGGCTACATGCCCGAACTGAGATCCCGCACAGTCACCCACGGCCGAAACATGGCCGGCGCCCGGGCGCTGCTCCGTGCGGCCGGCGTCGCCCGCGAGGACTTCGGCAAGCCGATCATCGCCGTCGCCAACAGCTTCACCGAGTTCGTCCCCGGCCACACGCACCTGCAACCGGTCGGGCGCATCGTCTCCGCGGCGATCGCAGCCGCGGGCGGGATCCCGCGGGAGTTCAACACCATCGCCGTCGACGACGGCATCGCGATGGGTCACGCCGGGATGCTCTACTCGCTGCCCTCTCGCGATCTGATCGCCGACTCGATCGAGTACATGGTCCAGGCACACTGCGCCGACGCGCTGGTCTGCATCTCCAACTGCGACAAGATCACACCCGGCATGCTGATGGCGACGCTGCGGCTGAACATCCCCACTGTCTTCGTCTCCGGCGGCCCGATGGAGGGCGGCACGGCCGTCCTGGTCGACGGCACCGTGCGCTCCCGGTTGCACCTGATCTCTGCCATCGCCGACGCCGTTTCCGACACGGTCTCCGAGGAGGACATCACTCGCATCGAGGAAGCGGCCTGCCCCACCTGCGGCTCCTGCTCGGGGATGTTCACCGCGAACTCGATGAACTGCCTCACCGAAGCGCTCGGCCTGGCGCTGCCGGGCAACGGAACGACCCTGGCCACCCACACCGCCCGGCGCGCCCTCTACGACAACGCGGGCCGCACCGTCGTGACACTCGCCCACCGCTACTACAACCAGGACGACACCAGCGTCGCGCCGCGCGCGATCGCCTCCCGAGCCGCGTTCGACAACGCGATGGCACTCGACCTCGCCATGGGCGGCTCCAGCAACACCGTGCTGCACCTGCTCGCCGCCGCCCACGAAGCCGAGCTGGACTACACCCTGCTCGACGTCGAAGCACGGTCTGCGACCGTGCCCTGCATCTGCAAGGTCGCACCCAACGGCACCTACCTGATCGAGGACGTGCACCGGGCCGGCGGCATCCCCGCCATCCTCGGCGAGCTACACCGCGCCGGCCTGCTCGACGCGAACGTCCACGCCGTGCACGCCGACTCGCTGGCCGAATGGCTCACAACCTGGGACATCCGCGGCTGCTCACCCTCGCGCGAGGCCGTCGAGCTGTTCCACGCCGCACCCGGCTGCGTGCGCTCCTCGACCGCCTTCTCCCAGTCCGAGCGCTGGCACGAGCTGGACCTCGACACCGCGCACGGCTGCATCCGTGACACCGCCCACGCCTACTCCGCCGACGGCGGCCTCGCGGTGCTGCGCGGCAACCTCGCCGAGGACGGCTGCGTGGTGAAGACCGCCGGCGTCGAGGACGCCAGCCTCACCTTCCGGGGCCCGGCCGTCGTCGTGGAATCCCAGGACGACGCGGTTGAGGCCATCCTCGGCGGACGAGTCACACCAGGCGACGTCGTCGTCGTCCGCTACGAAGGCCCACGCGGCGGACCCGGCATGCAAGAAATGCTCTACCCCACCGCCTACCTCAAAGGCCGCGGCTTCGGCACCAGCTGCGCTCTCATCACCGACGGCCGCTTCTCCGGCGGCACCTCCGGACTCTCCATCGGACACATCTCTCCCGAAGCCGCAGCCGGCGGCACCATCGCCCTCATCCACGACGGCGACATCATCGAGATCGACATCCCGAACCGGGCGATCCATCTCGATATCTCCGACAGCACCCTCGCCGCACGGCGCACCGCAGTAGAAGCCACCCACGGATACCAGCCCGTCAACCGCACCCGAGCCGTATCGACCGCGCTTCGTGCCTACGCCGCCCTGGCCCTATCCGCCGACAAAGGAGCCACCCGCGACCCATCCCTTTCTACGGGAACGCGGGGCGCTGTCCCGTGAACTCGACACCAGCGACATTTCAGTCCGGCCAGATGTCGCTCTCGCCGAGTTCACGGGGCGGACGTGCATCCAGAATCGTCGATGGCCGATTCACCACCATCCGCTCATCGCCTGGATGGAAACAGCGTTCGCTTGTCGGTGCATCAACCCGCTGGGTAACGCTGCTTCAGCCACCGGGTGATGAATTCGAGCACCTCGGGCGCCAGCGTGGTCTCGATCGTCGCGTATTCCGTCGGCGCACCGCTGGTGGCCGGTTGCATCAGGTGATTGAGTTCGGGGAAGGTCTCGATGATGACGTCCGGGTTGTCGGCCAGCCGCGCCCGCAGCGCCGGGACGCTCTGGTCGGCCGGCACCTGCAGGTCCTTGCCGCCGTAGAGGGCCAGCACTGGCACCGCGAGCGCGTCGAGCGAGGGCGCTGGGTCGTGCACCGCCAACGCACGGAAGTACCGCGAGGTCAGGTAGGGCAGCTTGGCGTCGATCTGGTCCGGTGCCAGGCCCTGACCCACCAGCACTTGGCGCGCCGGGATCCTGGCCCCGGTGTAGTCCTGCGCTGCCACCAGCTCGACCAGCTTTCGGACCGTGGCGACCTGCGCCTCGACCTGCTCTGGCGGCAGCCCGGCAGCGCCGAGCAGCAGCCGTTCCTGCAGCTCCAGCACCTGGTCACCGGGGACCGCGGAGCCAGCCATCATGACGACGAACGAAACGTTCGCGCAGCGCTGCGCGGCCAGCGGCACGAGATAGCCGCCCTCGCTATGCCCAAGCAGGCCGACCCGCTCGACGTCGGGTCGGGACCGCAAGTAGTCGACGCCGACCACAATGTCGCCGGCTAGCTTGTCGTAATCGGTGCTCAACAGGTCGCCGCTGGAGCCGCCAACACCCCGGTCGTCTACCCGCAACACCGCGTACCCGGCCCGCGTGAGCGCGTCGGCGAGCACCAGGAACGGCTTGTGCCCGGCCACGGTCTCGTCGCGGTCCTGCCCGCCGCTACCGGTGACGAGCAGCAGTGCGGTGAACGGTCCCGGGCCCGCGGGTAGCGTCAGCGTTCCGGCAAGGTCGACCTCGCCGTTTCGGTAGGCGACGTCCTCGCTGCGGTAAGGCAACGGCGGGCGCGGTTCCTGACGGCGCACCCGGGCGGGCAGCGCACCGCGGGCCAGCGAGAACGGGACCGTCTGGCCGGCCTGCGTGAAGTCCCCGGCCAGCGTGTCACCCTGCACAGTGCCGACGAAACCAACGTCACCGGGGACTCCGGAAATCGTGAAGCCGACGCGGGCGCCGTCCTGGCGGACCTCGCTCAGCGGGCGCGCGGTTATCCCCTGCGCGGGGATGTCGATGGTGCCACTGTCCTCGGTGAAGCGGACCCCGACGTCCAGCGGTAGACCAGGCACCTCGATCCTGCCATGCCAGTCGCCGGCCAGCCCGCCGACCACGGGGGCCGGGGCAGCCAAGCAGCCGGTGACGATCAGCAGCATGACGAGCAACCGGACGGTCACCATAAGGGCACCCAGAATCGCCGCGACACCTCCTCCCCCAGCCACGAGCAGCCCGCCCACAGTACGGCTCACCACGCACAGTGGCGCCGGCCATCCGGTGCAGCCGATGAACCGACCCTTCGCCGAGGAGCGAACGCCTCTGGAAATCCACAGTCCCGGGATGGCGCGGGAGACCGCATCGCTTCGTTGCACCCAACGCCGACAACCGTAGGTTGACGATAAAGCATCGACAACCTACGGTTGTCGCATGACAACACCGACCCGCATGACCAACCCGGTCCGGCTCGACGAGCTGATCGAAGCCATCAAGAAGGTGCACCCTGACACTCTCGATCAGCTCTCCAACGCCATGCTGGTGGCGGACCACCTCGGCGACGTGGCGGACCACCTCATCGGCCACTTCGTCGACCAGGCACGTCGTTCCGGGGCCTCCTGGACAGACATCGGCAGGAGCATGGGCGTCACCAAACAAGCGGCCCGCAAGCGCTTCGTGCCGAAGGACTCCGGCTCCGATCTGGATCCCAACCAGGGATTCAACCGCTTCACTGAGCGGGCCAGGAACGTCGTGATGGCCGCGCAGAACGAAGCACGCGCAGCAGGCAACGACGAGATCCGTCCCGAGCACCTCGTGCTCGGCCTCCTGACCGAGCCGGACGCGCTCGCCGCGAAGGCGATCGTTGAGCAAGGCGTCGCGCTCAAGCACGTGCGGGACACCGTCGCGGGGGCACTGCCGACAGCGGCCGACCAGGTTCCCGATCTCATCCCCTTCGACGCAAGCGCGCGCAAAGCCTTGGAGCTCTCGTTCCGAGAGGCACTACGGCTGGGCCACAACTACATCGGAACCGAGCACATCCTGCTCGCACTCTTGGAACTCGGGGACGGGACAGACGTGCTCGCCGGCCTCGGGATCGACAAGCCGACTGCGGAGGTTCATATCGCGGCTGTCGTGGCCGCCGAACACGCCGAACACGCGCAGAATTGACCCTGGACAGCGGCCAGGCGTCAACGTGGTTAGACACCACCCTCCGCTTCCGCGGAAGCCACGAGCATCGTCCCTACCTACCTGGTGCCCTTCCGAGCCCCGGCAGCCGCGCCACCAGCGTGAACAGTTCCGGTGATGGGGGGCTTTGCGGGACGGCCGTTTCGGCTGCTGTGGACCGCGCGCACCGTGTCGTTCCTCGGCGACGCGCTGAGCCTGGTGGCGCTCATGCTCCACGTCGCCGAGACGACGGGCCAGGCGCTGGCCGTGGCGACGCTGCTGCTGGTCGGTGACTTCGCCCCGGCCCTGCTCGGCCCACTGACCGGCACGATCAGCGACCGCTTCGACCTCAAGCGGGTCATGGTCGGCTGCGAGCTCGCCCAAGCGGGCCTGATGGTCGTGATCGCGCTGTGGCTGCCCTCCTTGCCGCTGCTGCTCGCCCTGGTCGCACTGCGCGCGATCGCCGGGCAGATCTTCCAGCCGGCATCACGCGCCGCGGTCCCGGCCGTGGTGGGTGATCGGGACCTGGAGAGCGCCAATGCCGCGATCGGGATCGGCACCAACGGCGGCGAAGCACTCGGCCCACTGCTCGCCGCGCTCCTGGTGCCCATCCTGGACACCCGCGGCGTCCTGCTCGTCGACGCCGCCACCTTTCTCGCCTCGGCGGCCCTGCTCACGTTCCTGCCGTCGCTGAAACGAAACTCGCCCACCGGCACCGGGCGGGGAACCTTCCTGGACGACACCTTGGCCGGGCTGCGCTACATCTGGACCACCCCGATGATCCGGGCGATCGGCCTCGGCTTCTTCGCGATCGTCGCGTTCAACGGCATCGACGACGTCGCACTGGTGTTCCTGGCCACCGACACACTGGGCGGCGGAGACTCCGCGGTCGGGCTGCTGCTGGCCGCGGTCGGCATCGGGCTGTTCCTCGGATACGCGCTGCTCGCCCGGGCCGCACCGCCCGATCGCGATGGGGGCGCTGCTGCTGTCCGGCTTCGCCATCAGCAGCGCCGGGAACCTCCTGACCGGGCTGGCCTGGGCCGTCGCCGCCGCCTTCGTCGTGCAGACCATCCGCGGGCTGGGCATCGCCGCGATGGACGTCGCGGTGAACACCCTGCTGCAGCGCAGCGTGCCCCGCGAGTTGCTCGGCCGCGTCTTCGGCAGCCTTTACGGCGCCATCGGGATCGCCGCCGCCCTGGCCTACCTCCTCGGCGGCCTCCTCATCGACCTCACCAGCCCGCGCACCGCATTCCTCGTCGGCGGCACCGGCGGGCTGCTCGCCACACTCGCCGTCGCAATCGCGTTCCGCCACAGTGCCAGCAAGCCCTCGAACCAGTAGCACCTCCGCGTTGCGCCAGGTCTTCCCCTCCGCATTCAGCGGGCTCAGCGGGGCTATCCACCCCTCTTTTGGAACGCTGAGCCCGCTGAATGCGTCCTCAGCCCACCGGACCGGTTCGGTCAGGCGTGGCGTTTGGTGAGCGCGACGAGGTAGCGACAGGTCTCGCGAGTCGGGTTGATGAACGAGCACGGTGCCGGGGCGCCGAGCTCAAGGCAGTCGCCGACGTCGAGCTCATGCTCGGCGTCGCCCTCGCGGAAGCGCAGGCGGCCTTCGAGCACCCAAATCTGCTGGTGGATGAAGGCATAGGCGTCGGCAGGGTAGGAGATCTCGGTGCCTGCGGGCAGGTCGACCTCGACGAGCTCGAGCCGCCCGCCGGGGGTCGGCGACACCGCACGGCGACGATAACCACTGTCGGGATCGGTCCACGTCGGTTGGTCCGCAGCGCGCACGAGTCGCTGGTCGTCGCCTTCGGCGCGGGCCACGAGCTCGGAGAGCGTCATACCCAGCGCCGCCGACAGACGGCCCAGCAAGGCTGCGGTTGGTTGCGCCTCGCCGCGTTCGATCTTGCCGATCATCGCCCGCGAGACGCCAGAGCGCTCGGCAAGGGCGCTGGCGGAGAGCTCGCGTGCGAGCCGGGCGGCATGCAGCGTTGCTGCGAGGGACGCCGAGAGCGAGTCCGACATGGCCGTTACTATAGAGGCCGTCAGCGCTACTATCGTAGCCATGAGTGGCGGCAGCCCGAACGTTCGAGACGCCTCGGAGCGTGACGCCGAGGCGTGCGCGATGATCTATGCCCCGTACGTCACCGACACCGCGATCACGTTCGAGAGCGACCCACCGCTGCCGGCGGAGATGGCCCAGCGCATCGCTGCCGCCGTGCGCACGCATGCGTGGGTCGTGCTCGAGAACGAGGGTCGCGTCGTCGGCTACGCCTACGGCGCTGCGTTCAAGTCGCGCGCGGCGTACCGCTGGTCGTGCGAGGTCAGCGTCTACCTCGAGCGCGGCCGGCGGCGTACTGGCGGCGGTCGCGCGCTCTATGCCGCGCTCTTCGCCCGGCTGGCCGAGCGCGGCTTCCGCACCGCCGTCGCGGGCATGACGCTGCCCAACGACGCGAGCGTCGGCCTGCACCGCGCCATGGGATTCGAGCCCGTCGGAACCTACCGGCGCATCGGCTGGAAGCACGACACGTGGCACGACGTCGCCTGGGCCCAGCGGACGATCGGCACGGGCCAGGACCCGCCCGCCGCGCCCCGGTAACGCGCTCGCGAACATCACCGGCGGCTGGTCGGGATCTAGTGGGGGAAGACCATGCCGCTGCCTTGTCCGGCTGGCTGGCGGTGGCGGCCGGCGCCGGCGAACAGGCCAAGCAGGTCACAGCGGATCTGGTGCCACACGATGCAGGGAAACGGCCAGCGGCGCCCTGTCCCCCGGCGGCAGGTGCGGCACCGGCCCGCTGCGGTGGGCTCGTGCTGGATCAGGACCCGCCGCAGCGCGTCGATGGCGCCAGGGTACTGACCGGATCGCTCCAGCTCGGTGAGCTTGCCCCACACCGAGCCGACGAACTGACGAGCCTGGGGGTGATCGGCCAGCCAGGCCACGGTCCGAGTCGACAGGTGCGGCGCGGCGTTCACCGAGTCGGTTCCGCGCTGGGTGGCGGTTGTTGTCGGCATCAGCACCCGTCCTCACGAGCGGATCGCAGGGTGCGGATTCGGCGCACCAGCTCGGCGACGAGTTCGTCGTTGGCGGCGTTGTCACCCCGGTCGGCGTTGGCCAGGAAGCACTCCTGCAGCGCCCTGGCGGCAACGTCGGCGCTGATCAGCGGCGGCACGACGTCGGCGGGTACCGGCGGCTGGCCGGAGTCAGGGGAGGTACCGGTGCCGCGCTCGGCAAGCAGGTGACTGCGCTGGTCGTGCGGGGGCAACGCCCAGCGACGGGGAGTGCGCACCGTGGCCCGTCCTCTCGGAACTAGGTGGAGGGCATGGCCATCGCCACCATCGGTCTTGTGGCTGGTGGAGCGCCGGGACGCGGACGCCCAGACGCCCCACCAGGGGCTAGAGTCGATGCGGGAACCGACACTGCCGCGACACATAATGCCACGCATAATGCCTAGCATTATAGTACGTCGATCGGGTGAATGCGCGCGCCCGCCCGAGATAGCGCCCGCAGGCAGTGCCCGTCCCCCGTAGACCCCAAAGGAGGCCGGTCATGCGCCCGACCGTGCGGAGCCGGCGGCTCGGCGCGCGGCTGAGCCGCTACCGCAACGAGCGCGGCATGTCCGGCGCCACCCTGGCCGCCCAGCTCGGCGTCGGCCAGCCGCAGCTGTCCCGGCTGGAGACCGGCAAGGCGAAGATCACCCCTGCGGCGCTCGATCGCCTGGTCGAGGTGCTGGGCATTCCGGAGGTCGACGCCCGCAAGCTCGACGATTTGCGTCGGCGGTCGGCCGAGCCGGGCTGGTGGCAGGACTACGGCGACATTCTCAGCGAGCCGGTGGAGATGCTCATCGAGCTGGAGGTCGAGGCGTCCTGGATCCGTAGCTATGAGGGGCACGTGATCCCCGGCCTGCTGCAGACCCGCGACTACGCCGAACGGATCATGACCGCGGGCTCCATGCACATCCGGGTCGCCGACATCGACCGCTACCTCGAGCTCCGGATGCGCCGCCAGAAACGGCTCGCCGAGGGCCTGCGGTTCACCGCCATACTCTCCGAGGCGGCGATCCGCCAACAGGTCGGCGGCCCCGACGTGCTGCGCGAGCAGCTGCGCCACATCAACCGGACCACCCGGGAATTCGATGTCACCGTCCAGGTGGTGCCCTTCACCGCCGACGCCCACGCCTCCCTAACCGCTTCATTCGTCATCATCCAGTGGGCCGACGAGCACGACGCCGAAGCCGTCTACGTCGATGGCGAGACCAGCTTCACCGTTCATGAGCGCGACGGCGCCATCCGGCAATATGTGCACGCCTTCGCCTCCGTGCAGGCCCAAGCCCTCCCACCCCGGGAGTCCCTCGACCTGATCCACACCGTGATCAAGGAGCTGTGAACATGACCACCACCCGCGTCGCGCCCCCCGCAACACTGGCCGACGCCACCTACACCAAACCCACCCGCAGCGGCGCCGCCGGCAACTGCGTCGCGGTCGGATACGACGGCGGCTGGATCGGGATCCAGGACACGAAGCAACGCCCCGACAGCACACGACGGACCACACTGGTGTTCCCCGCCGCCAGCTTCGCCGCCTTCCTCGACGCGGTGAAATCCGACACGCTGCACTGACCTCGCCGAGGACATCAATCCCCGGCAGTGGCGCCGGCCGTCCCGTTCGTGGGGCCCGCTACCGCCGGGCCAGCACCGGGTCGGTGCCCAGCGGCGCGGCCCGCGACGAGAGGCCGGCGGTGAGGACGCCATCGCGACAATCGCATTATGCGTAGCATGAATCAATCGAATGGAGTGCTCGCGTGCATCGCCCTGGTGGCGCGGGCTGGCAGCGCTCATTCCGGCAGACCTGAGGGAGGCGGTCATGCGCCCGACCGTGCGGAGCCGGCGGCTCGGCGCGCGGCTGAGCCGCTACCGCAACGAGCGCGGCATGTCCGGCGCCACCCTGGCCGCCCAGCTCGGCGTCGGCCAGCCGCAGCTGTCCCGGCTGGAGACCGGCAAGGCGAAGATCACCCCTGCGGCGCTCGATCGCCTGGTCGAGGTGCTGGGCATTCCGGAGGTCGACGCCCGCAAGCTCGACGATTTGCGTCGGCGGTCGGCCGAGCCGGGCTGGTGGCAGGACTACGGCGACATTCTCAGCGAGCCGGTGGAGATGCTCATCGAGCTGGAGGTCGAGGCGTCCTGGATCCGTAGCTATGAGGGGCACGTGATCCCCGGCCTGCTGCAGACCCGCGACTACGCCGAACGGATCATGACCGCGGGCTCCATGCACATCCGGGTCGCCGACATCGACCGCTACCTCGAGCTCCGGATGCGCCGCCAGAAACGGCTCGCCGAGGGCCTGCGGTTCACCGCCATACTCTCCGAGGCGGCGATCCGCCAACAGGTCGGCGGCCCCGACGTGCTGCGCGAGCAGCTGCGCCACATCAACCGGACCACCCGGGAATTCGATGTCACCGTCCAGGTGGTGCCCTTCACCGCCGACGCCCACGCCTCCCTAACCGCTTCATTCGTCATCATCCAGTGGGCCGACGAGCACGACGCCGAAGCCGTCTACGTCGATGGCGAGACCAGCTTCACCGTTCATGAGCGCGACGGCGCCATCCGGCAATATGTGCACGCCTTCGCCTCCGTGCAGGCCCAAGCCCTCCCACCCCGGGAGTCCCTCGACCTGATCCACACCGTGATCAAGGAGCTGTGAACATGACCACCACCCGCGTCGCGCCCCCCGCAACACTGGCCGACGCCACCTACACCAAACCCACCCGCAGCGGCGCCGCCGGCAACTGCGTCGCGGGTCGCCACCCTCCCCGACAGCGACCGAGCTGTCCGGGACAGCACGAACCCCACCGGCCCAGCTCTGGCCTTCACCGCGTCCCAGTGGGCCGCGTTCACCACCGGCCTCCGCGCCGGCGAGTTCGACTGCCCCACGTCACCAGCGCTCAGAGGTAGCCACTCAGGCGACCGCAGAGCGCCGCACAACAACGACCCGGCCCGGAGTTGTTTCGTGCGCACTTCGCGGTTGTGCGGGTCGCGCAGACCCGGCCTGGTCGCCGGGTCGCTGCGCAGGGCCGCCGGACCAACCAGTTACCCGTGCGATCGTTCCCCTTCCCGGACCCTCAGCCTTCCACGCTCGTTACTCACAAGTGAACCTTAATTCGACGCTAGTCACTTATAAATCCTTCAGCGTGTCGTGGTCTCGAGGGGCTCCCACATGACTCAGTCAGATAGATTTAAGCTGGGTCGACACTGCCCTTGGTGATCACGCATCGAACGGAGCCCAGTAAGTGTTGAACAATTATCAGGAAAGTCTCGACCATCTGGCATCTAGTCGGCACACTGGCCGCTTCCCTGCAAGATCGATGACGAGGCCGGGCTAAGGTGGTGTTTCTTCGCCGAGTTGCGCACATCGCTGCGGCAGCTCTCACTCCGCCGATGTTTAATGCTGCCCTGAGCTGGTGGGCATCTCGTAGCGGAGCGTCCACCCATCGCAGACCCCTCGGTGGGCCATTCATTGCCGCTCCGTTACGGAAGGTAGAGCGTATGCTCTCATCGAACCATGACCTCATGATGCCGCACGGGTATGGCTTTGAACCAGCAGCCGACGCCGCAGTCCAACAGGCGGCGGATGCGCCACCTATCGTATGCATATTTTGCTTGCGAGACGACGAAAGCTTGAATACGGTAATTGACGCGAACGAGACCTTCTATGCTCGACTCGACAATTTTCCTGCAGCACCCGGACACGCCGAAATTGTACCTAAGCGCCATGTCGAGTCATTCTTCAATTTAAGCGAATCCGAAATCATTGACGCGTACGCTCTCATGCGAAAAGTCGAAAAAGAACTCTCTGCCCGACACGGTCCAGGTGGCTACACCATCGGCGTCAACGAGGGAAAAGTGGCCGGCCGGAGTATTGATCATCTGCACATCCACCTGATCCCGCGGTACGAAGGCGATGTTGCTGATCCGCGCGGAGGAATCCGTCAAGTAGTACCCAATTTCGCCCCCGACACATGGGTTACAGCTACTCAGCCTTCAAGCCCTGCGCAATAAACCAGGAGCCTCTATTGCACCAGAACCAGGACGTCTTCATGAAGCCCTTCGAAACCAGCGTTGCGACGAACTCTGTTGGGTCAACCAGCGTAAACCAGCGCTGCCGTCTAATTGATCGTCCTTCGGTCCAGCCCTCCCCTTCGCCCGCTTTCATGCTCACCGCGACCAAGCCCCCGGGAGCGAGAACTCGCAGCAGTTCAATGAGCACTTGGTCGTGGCTGCGGGACGGCAGGTGTAGGAGGCTGGCACATACCCAAGCTCCCGCAAAAATATTTGACCGAAAAGGGAGCTGCACCATATCGGCTTGAACTTGAGCCACTTCTGCTGAGCGACCGATCCGCAACATCTCCAGGCTGAAGTCGGCCGCGACAACAGAGAAACCGCGAGCTGCGAGATACCTGCTATCGCGCCCTGGCCCGGCACCTAGATCGAGAATAAGCGCGGGTCGCTTAAGCTGAGCAGCAAAGGCTTCTACGTCCTCTTTAAGACCCGGGAAACCCTCGTAGCTATCAGTATTCGCCGCATAACCACGAGCCTCGTCGTCGTAGAGCTGGCGAAGCATGCGCCGAACATCTGACATCGCCCTAAGCACCGCCAAAACCAGCTTGCCTGATCCGCAGGCACACACTATTAAGTTCCGACCAGAGCTCGTCCGTATCTAGAGACGTGAAGCCTCGGCTAGCATCAACGCTAACACAACCGATGAACTTATTGCGACCGTTGCGAACCGGACTCGCGAAGACCGCGCCGCGGTGACGAACCTCTTCGAACTGTCGCCAACTGAGATTCATCACCGAGTCCGGCCCATTTGCCTCTCTATACTCATAAAATCGTATCTCATTGTCTACGGAGTTGGATAGCATCTCTACGTCGACGCTGTATTCACGGTCAAATTTCCAGCATAGGCCAACAACACCCTCGCCGATCGCCGGCCGGAAGGCTCGCAACCCCGGGGTGACGCCAAGCCTATACGTAGAAACTCGGACCAGAGATCCCTTAATTGGGCGCTTTAACGACCTTCGGACTCGCCACACATGGAGGCCAAGGTCACTCATTTTGAGCGCTGGGTTCAATTTCTGGCCCAGCTCGATCAACTTGCCGAAGTTTGACAGCATCTGAGTCTGCGCGGTCACCGACCTGTCGGCCTGCTTTAGCGCAGTCCATGTAGAGAACGGGGCGAAGGCGCCAAATACGCCAACAATACCAAGGAAAACAATAACGAGGTAGCCACGATCTTGCATAATTGACTGCCAGAACTCGACCGAGGGTACCTTGAGGGTTATTCAGGCGGCCGTGTAGAAGTGCAGGCCGATTACAGCTGAGATGGTTGTCGCGAATGTTGCAAGGGGGCGACGGTAGTCGGTGTGCATGATTCTCCAGGTCTTGAAGTTTGCGA
>JBOHGH010000016.1:0-53246 GCA_050699975.1 Pseudonocardiaceae bacterium
GCTCGGTGCCGTCGGCGCCGAGCAGCCGCAGCCGGGGACCGCAGGCGGGGCAGCACACCGGCTGAGCGTGAAAGCGCCGGTCGGCGGGATCGTGATACTCGGCGGCGCAGGCGGTGCACATGGCGAACGGCGCCATGGTGGTGAACGGCCGGTCGTAGGGCACGTCACGCACAATGGTGAACCTGGGACCGCAGTTGGTGCAGTTGATGAACGGGTAGTCGAAGCGGCGGTCGGTGGGATCGGCCAGCTCGCGCAGGCAGTCCGCGCAGGTCGCGCTGTCCGCCGAGACCAGGGTGTCCCGCCGGCCCGCGGCGTTGCTGGACACGATGTGGAAACCCGGCTCCCCCGTCGGAACCATCGGGCTGGTACGCACCTGCTCGATGACGGCCAGCGGCGGCGCCTGCGCCGGCAGCACCGCGAGGAACTCGGTGACCGCCTGTTGGGCCCCCTCCACCTCCACGAAGACCCCCGCGGTGTCGTTGCCGACTCGGCCTGACAGGCCCAGACGGCCCGCCAG
Source organism: Pseudonocardiaceae bacterium (assembly GCA_050699975.1). GTDB lineage: Bacteria > Actinomycetota > Actinomycetes > Mycobacteriales > Pseudonocardiaceae. The sequence continues at coordinate 518 of JBOHGH010000016.1, forward strand.
GCCGTGCACGTAGGGCCGGAACCCCACGCCCTGCACGACACCCTCGACCCGCACCTCGACTCGGACATTTTGCTGCACGCCGACGATTCTCCCGCCCTTGACAAGATCCCAGCATGGCACTGCACTGGTACCGAGCCGAGGAGGGGCCCGTGCACGAAATGGCGATCACCCAGAGCGTGGTCCAGGCAGTATGCGCGCGGATGGGTGATGCACCGGTGCGCCGGGTCTGCCTGGAGATCGGCACGCTCTCTGGTGTGGTAGCCGATTCGGTCCGGTTCTGCTTCGACCTCATCACCGCGGGCACCACGCTGGAGGGCGCGTCGCTAGAGATTGTCCAACCCTCCGGGAAGGCCCGCTGCCGGGACTGCGGCGTAGAGTTCGCGATGGATGACCTGCTCATGCTGTGTATGTGCGGCAGCGCGAATCGGGAACTGCTCGCTGGGGAAGAACTGCGAATTCGGGAAGTTGAGGTGCTGGCCTGATGTGCGCGACCTGTGGCTGCTCTGGGGACACCGTTCTTGTCCATGCACATGAGCACGACCACGGGCACGAACTCGGGCATGGCCCTGGGCATGAGCAGGGACATGAACCCGGGGATGAGCACGGTCATGGTCATGGGCACGGTCATGGGCACGAGGAGCCGCAAACCCGCACCGTCACTCTCGAACAGGCCGTACTGGCCCGCAATGACGCCCTCGCCGAGCTCAACCGCGAGTGGTTCGCCCAGCACGGCATCCTGGCGGTGAACCTGATGAGTTCACCCGGGGCGGGTAAGACCACGCTGCTTGAGCGCACCATCCGGGAACTGGGTGCCGAACTGCAGGTGTCGGTTGTCGAGGGTGATCAGGAGACGGTGCTTGACGCGGACCGGATCCGCGCCACCGGCGCTCCGGCGGTGCAGATCAACACCGGGTCGGGCTGCCACCTCGATGCCCAGATGCTGGCCGGTGGCCTGCGGACGTTGGACCCGCCGGAACGCTCGGTGGTGCTGATCGAGAATGTCGGCAACCTCGTGTGCCCGGCTTTGTTCGATCTCGGGGAACAGGCGCGGGTCGTCATCACCTCGGTGACCGAGGGTGCGGAGAAGCCGCGGAAGTATCCGCAGATGTTCCGCGCTGCGGATCTGGTGTTGCTCAACAAGATCGATCTGCTGCCGTACGTCGATTTCGACGTCGACACCTTCCTGGAGGGAGCGCGCCGGGCGAACCCGGGCGTGGAGGTGCTGCAGCTGTCGGCGACCACCGGTGACGGTATCGGCGACTGGTACGGCTGGCTGCGGGCGCGCCTTCCTTAGATCGCATCCTCCCGCTCAGAGCGGCCGCTTGGGCATGATCACCCAGAGCACCAGGTAGATCACGAACTGCGGGCCAGGCAGCAGGCAGGACAGCACGAACAGCAGCCGGACCATGTTGGCGTTCCAGCCGAACCGCTCGGCAAGTCCAGCACACACCCCTGCGATGACCTTGCCTTCATTGGGCCGGGTTAGTGACATCGAATCCTCCTCTTGCCTGCCCTCCCCACTCTGCCCCGCGGGCGCTGCCACCGCATCCGGGTGTCCCCCGGATCGAGCTCCGGAGCCACCCGGACAACGGTCTCGGGGTGCAACGTCGTGCAAATCAGCCCATGGTGTCGGCGCGGCCGGCTACCGCCGCGCCGAGCACGCCGAGACCGGCCAGCACCGCAAGCAGCACCGGCAGCGCGACCGCTGGCGAGCCCAGCAGCGCCAGCAAAGCGCCGCCGGCCCCGATCAGCGTCGCGGTGGTGAGCTGGTCGGACATCTGTGCCGCCGACGAATGGAATCCCACCTCGCCGACGCCGGACTGCTGCAGCAGCAGGAACGACACCGAGGAGAAGCCCAGGCCCATCCCGATCCCGGCGACGCCCCACAGCGGCAGGGCCAACCATGGCGTGCCCCACCACGGTGCGACCAACAGCAACCCACCCACGCCTGCCGCTAGCAGGCTGAACCCGATCCGCAGCAGCCGGGGGCGGGAGAGGTCGGGGTGGCGGCCCTGCCATCCGGAGGCCGCCGACCAGCCCAGCGAGCCGACCATCAGCGGGATCCCAGCGGCGGCCAGCGACCAGCGATGGGTGCTGGTCAAGATCAGCGGCAAGTAGGCGTTGGTGGCGAAGAACACCCCGGCGAGCAGCCCTCGGGCAGCCACCAAGGTCGGCATCCCACGGCGCGCCCGGAACACCCCGGTCGGCAGCAACCGGCGCATCGACGGCACCAGCAGCACCAGCGCCCCGCCGGCCACCGCCACGGCGGTGCCGCTCGGACGCTGGGAGGCCCAACTCAGTGCGGAAACGCCGACCGCGGCGCCGAGCGCGGCAAGCACCAGCCCGCGCCGGCGGTGGGTGGTGCTCAGGCCGGGGTCCGGGGGACCGAGCCGGCGCACCGAGGGCACCACCAGCCCGACCGCGAGCACCACCACCGGCACCAGGCCGAGGAACACCCAGTGCCAGGACAGCCGTTCGGTCACCACCCCGGCGACCGGCGGTCCGATCAGTGAGGGCAGCACCCACGCCGAGGACATCAGCCCGAAGACGGCGGGACGGGCCCGCTCGGGGTAGACCACCGCGATGAGCACGTAGACCGCCACCGTCAGGCAGCCGGCGCCCAGGCCCTGCAGCACCCGCCCCACCAGTAGCTGCGGCATGCCGGCCGCGGTGCCCGCGACCAGCAGGCCCGCCCCGAACAGCACCGGGGCCGCCACCAACGGGATCCTCGGCCCGGCCAGGTCGCACCACCGCCCGCCAAGCACGGTGCCGAACACACCGGCCGCCATGAACGCCACGAACGGCCAGGCGTACAGCGGCAGCGCGCCGAGGTCGGCTACCAAAGCCGGCATCGCGGTGCCGACACCCATTGCCTCGAACGCCACCATGCTGATCAGCAGAAGCACACCGACCGTGGTCTTACGGCGGCTCGGACCGAACAGCTCCGGGCGAACCGGAACCACGGATCGAGCGTCAGGCACTGCGCTCATGGCGCCCAGCCTGCAACCTCGACCCAGGTAGAGGTCAAGGCACCGCACGAGCTCGGCGTCCGCCGGTGATGCCGTCAGGCGACCGCAGGCGTTGCGGGCGACTACAGGTAAGGCTTGAGGAGGATTCCCAGCTGCAGGGTCAGCATCCGCATCCATGCCTGACCCATCGCCGCGGCAGCTGCCGGCTCAGGAGCCATCCCGAAGACATACTCACCGTCGACCGTCGGAGCGATGGTGTTCAACGCCGTCATGACTCTCATCTCGACCCACCCCATGAGGGCAATGGTCAGATCGGGTGGGATGACGACGTGGGGATGCGTCCCACCGCCCTTGACATGGGCATCGGCCACCCTGGACATATAAGCGTGGAAATCGCCGTCCATCGGCTTCGTCGCGCTCCTGGACCACCATGTCTTGAGTGTCATCTTGCGCTGCGTGAGATGCGAGGCGTCCTGGAAGTATCCGGCCGATTCTGGGCGCGAGAGCAGGTAATCATAAGCAAGGGTGATCACCCCACCGGCCGCTGGTTCCAGTAGCGGGCCGGTCTTGCGGAGAATATATGCCTCCTTGGCGCCAAACCCCGCGAACTCCGCGTAGGGATGAAACTCGGCGGCTTGATGTCGGCCCAGGGGGGCGTCCGGTTCTGCCAGGCTAGGTTCAAGGATGATCCCGAGCTGCAGCATGAACTGGTTCATCCATGCCCCCCCGGCCGCCGAGACAGTGGCGATGTCGCAGGTCTCACCCAAGATCTCAATGATCTTTCCCTGTATCCACGCAGTGAGCGCCAGAATCAGCTGGGGTGGCAGCGGCACCTGGACACCTGGAAAGGTTACCCCCTTCCCCTCAACATGGCTGACCTCCCGGAGGAAGGTAGACAGCTCACCGTCGAACGGCCCGGATATCGTTCTGCCCAGCCACTCCTTTATCAGCAGCGGGTTGACCGGCGGGTCAGAACCACTCATCAGTGGGGCAGACTCCGAGCATGCCATAAGATACTCGGAAATTGCCTCTGCGATATCATCGGTGAAACCCGAAATGACCCTGCCGGTCTCTTGAACGGCCACCGCTTCATACGCTCCAAACCCAGCGAATTCAGCGAGCGGAGAGAATTCCGGTGTCACCAGGAGGTCGTACTCAAGCTCTCGTGCTTCCGCAGTCTCATTGCTGATCGTCATGACCTGTTCCCATCTCTGCGTTTCCGCGGCTGCGGCGGACTGATGACGCTGGCCGCGATTTGGCGGTCGACCGCACGGCTCTCGTCACTGAGATGGCACTTTCCTGGGTGACCGCGCGCCAAGGCAAGCCCCCTCGATCACCTTCTCCAGATTAGGGACCCAGTAGTTACGTCGCAGCTTATTGCATGTAACCAATCGCCATGACGTGTTAATAATCCGTTGCGCGCTTGTGAATCAGGTAACATCCAGCGACAGATCGTGCTGGTCGCCACAGCGGACCGCCACGCGCGCCGTCATGCCGGTAACGGCGCGAGCTCGCGCGGTCGGTGGTTGAGCCGGGTAGAGCCGTTCGCGGTGACCACCACGATGTCCTCGATACGGGCACCCCAGCGGCCGGGCAGGTAGATGCCCGGCTCGACGCTGAACGCCATCCCCGGTTCGAGCACCAGGTCGTTGCCCGCCACGATGTAGGGCTCCTCATGCACCTCAAGGCCAATCCCGTGCCCGGTCCGGTGAATGAACCGCTCGCCGAAACCCGCGTCGGTGATCGGGATCCGGGCCGCGGCGTCCACCTGCTCGGCAGTCATCCCGGGCGCGACCGCCGCTACCGCAGCGTCCTGCGCGGCCTGCAGCACCGCGTAGGTCACGGTGACATCGGCGTCGGCCGGCTCGCCCAGACAGTAGGTGCGGGTGCAGTCGGAGAAGTAACCCTCCGGGGTCGGACCGCCGATGTCGACCACCACCACATCCCCGGGCTGCAAAACCCGGTCGGACACGTCGTGATGCGGGCTTGCGCCGTGCGGGCCGGAACCGACGATGACGAAGGCCGCCGCGGTGTGCCCCTCCGCGACGATCCCGGCGGCCACATCGGCACCGACCTGCGCCTCGGTACGCCCGACCCGCAGCCACTCCCCCATCCGGGCGTGCACCCGGTCGATGGCCTGGCCGGCGGCGGCCAGCGCGGCGAGCTCGGCGGCGTCCTTGCGCATCCGCAGCCCCCGCAGCACCGTCGACGCCAACTCCTGCTCGCAAGCCGGCAGCGCGGCCCGCAGCCGCAGCACGTGCGCCGCAGGCATCGAGTCGGCCACCGCGGCCCGCGCCGGTGGCCGCCCGGGGCGCCGCAACAGGTCTGCTACCAGGGCGTATGGGTCGTCACCGTCAGGCCACTCGGCGATCTCCAGGCCGAGCCGGGGCACCGGGGTGCTATCCAGGCCCGGCCGCTCCAGCGCTGGGACCACCAGCACGGGGTCACCCTCAGCGGGCAACACCAGGCAGGTCAGCCGCTCATGGGTCTGGCCGGCCACCCCCAGCAGGTATCGCAAGTCCGAACTCGGGGTGACCAGCAGCGCGTCCAGGCCGGCGGTCCGGGTGGCGTGGCGCGCGCGGGCCAGCCGGGAGGTGAGGGTGTCGAGTTGGTCGGGCACACCCGAAAGCTTAGGACCGATCCGGACCGGGAGCTGGCAGGCTCTGCGCTCATGACTGCACCACTGCTGCTGCTCGACGCCGCGAGCATGTACTTCCGGGCCTACTACGGGGTCCCGGAGTCGATCACCGCCCCGGACGGCACCCCGGTGAACGCGGTGCGGGGCTTCACCGACATGGTCACCCGGCTGATCGAGCTGCGCCGCCCGTCCCGGCTGGTCGCCTGCCTGGACCTGGACTGGCGGCCGGCCTTCAGGGTCGCCGTGATCCCCTCCTACAAGGCCCACCGGGTCGCCCAGGAGACCGGGCCCGGCGTTACCGACGTCGAGGAGGTGCCGGACACCCTGAGCCCGCAGGTCCCGTTGATTCTCGAGCTGCTGGCCGCGGCCGGCTTGGCCACCGCCGGCGCGGAAGGCTACGAGGCCGATGACGTGATCGGCGCGCTGGCCGCAGCGCAGCGCTGCGACCCGGTGGAAGTGGTCAGCGGTGACCGGGACCTGTTCCAGGTGGTGCGCACCGAGCCGACGCCGGTGCGGGTGGTCTACATCGGGCGGGGGCTGGCCAAGGCGGAGGTGATCGGCCCCGCCGAGCTCGCGAGCCGCTACGGGCTGCCCGAAACCGGTGCCGGGCCGGCCTATGCGGACCTGGCCGCGCTGCGCGGCGACCCGTCCGACGGGCTACCCGGGGTGCCGGGCGTCGGCGAGAAGACCGCGGCCACCCTGATCAGCCGGTTCGGCTCGGTGGAGGGCCTGCTCGCGGCACTCGACGATCCGCAATCGGCGATCGCCCCGGGGCTGCGGGTCAAGCTGCGCGCCGCCCGCGATTACCTGGTGGTGGCCCCCACCGTGGTGCGGGTGGCAACCGACGCCCCGGTGCGGCAGGACCGCGACGACATGCTGCCCTCGACCCCGGCCGACCCCGGCGCGCTAGCGTCGCTGCAGCGCGAGTGGGGCCTGGGCACCGCGGTGGACCGGCTCGTCGCGGCGCTTCAGGCGCGGGGCTGACGCGCGTCCTCGGCGAGGAGATCGCTGGCCTTCTCCCCGATCATCATCGTGGTGATGTTCGGGTTGACGGCGGGCAGGAAGGGCATGATCGAGCCGTCGGCGACCCGCAGCCCGGTCACTCCCTTGACCCGCAGCCGCGGGTCGACCACGGCCTGCGGATCGTCCGCCGCACCCATACTGGCGGTGCCCGCCAGGTGGTAGACGGTGTTGTGGGTCTTGCGGATGTAGTCGATGAGCTCGTCATCGGTGACCGCGTCCGGACCGGGTGCCAGTTCGCGTTCGATCCAGCCCTGCAAGTGCGGCTGCGCCGCGATCCGGCGGGCGAGCTTGATCCCGGCGAGCATCACTGCGATGTCGTGATCTTCGGAGTCGGTGAAGTAGCGCGGGTCCACCTTGGCGCGGTCCCGGAAGTCGCGGGTCCGGAGCCGGACCGTCCCACGGGATCGACCACGGGTGACGTTAGGCGTCAGGCAGAAACCGTTCGACGTGGTCGGATAGCCCCAGCGCAAGGTGTTCAGGTCGAAGGGCACCGAGCCGTAGTGCATCATCAGGTCAGGCCGGTCGAGGCCCGGTTCGGTCCGGGTGAACAGGCCGATCTCCCACCACTGCGTGGAGCGGGTGACCATCGATCGCGAGGCCTCCCACATCACCAGGCCCTCGACGTGGTCGTCCAGGTTGGACCCGACGCCGGGGCTGTCCACCAGGACCTCGATGCCGACGGCACGCAGGTGTTCGGCTGGTCCGATGCCGGACAGCATGAGCAGCTTGGGGGTCTCGATCGCCCCAGCACAGAGGATCACCTCGCGCCGAGCGTTCACGGTGTCGTACTGCAAGCTCGTGGAGTCGAGATACACCACCCCGGTCGCTCGCTTGTCCGCATCGAAGAGAACCTGCTTGACCCAGGCACCGGTGCGGACGGCGAGGTTGCGCCGCCGGCCCATGATCGCGTGCAGGTACGCGCGGGAGGACGACATCCGCGTGTTGTCGTCGTCGGCGTTGATCTGGAAGAAGCCCGCGCCCTCGGTGATCGTCACGCCCTCGTTGAAACGCACGGTCGGCAGGCCGACCTCGTCAGCGGCCCGCAGCACGGCGACACCGCACGGGTCATGCGGTGGGATCTGCCGCAGCGTCACCGGGCCCGACCGGCCGTGGTGGTCGCCCGGACCGTCGTTACTCTCCAGCCGCTTGAGCAGCGGCCAGCACTCGTCGGCGCTCCAGCCCTCGCACCCCATGGCCGCCCACTCGTCGAGATCCTCGCGAGGGGGCCAGAAGGCGATGCAGGAATTGTGCGACGAGCAGCCACCGAGGACCTTGGCCCGGGAGTGCCGCAGGAAGCTGTTGCCCTTTTCCTGGGGCTCGATCGGGTAGTCCCAGTCATACCCCGAACCGAGCAGGTGCACCCACTGCTCCAGCCGCTGGATCTTCGGGTCGTCGACATCGGACGGACCCGCCTCGACCAGGCACACCGTCACCGACGGATCCTCCGACAGCCGGGCCGCAAGGACACATCCCGCGGAGCCACCACCCACGACGACATAGTCGTACTCAACCGCCGATGGGCCTCGCCTGGCACGCCGCATCAGGCGTAGGTGCGCAGGAGTGCCAGGACCTGGTCGGAGTCCGGGCCGGCGGCCGTTAATGTGGACCCGGCCGGGTCGAGACGGCGGGCTGCTACCAGGCAGAACTCCACGGCAGGTCCCCGAACCGTCGTGAGCGGCTGGTCCTGTGCCCCGAATGACCAGGGTGCCCCGCTGGGGCCGGTCAGTTCAGCGGCCACCGGTCCATGGAGCGCGGCGCCCGCTCGAGCGAATGCGTAGGGCAGCGTGCGCCAGGCAAGGCGGGCAATGTGCCACAACCGGTCGGTCGGGACGAGAGTGACGCCAAGGGCATGAGCGATGTCACCGGTGTGGATCCACATCTCCGACAAGCGGGTTGTGGCCAACGTCCGGGCCGGAAGCTCGCCGATCACCCACGGGAGGCGCCGGGCCGGGTCGGAACCGGCGAGCAGGTTCCGCTCCGCCGCTGCCGCAGCCCGCCAACGTTCGAGCAGCTGCGGCCAGGGCGCACCCCGTTGCGCTATTACCGCCTGCTCAGCGCCCTCATCGACAGTGCGGGCACCCGCGGGCATGAACCGAGTGAACCGCTCGCCGAACGAGTCGTCGCCGCCGGCCGCAGCCAGTTCACTGGTCTGGGCCAGGTGCAGCAGGACGTCTGCTACCGACCAACCTGGGCACCGAGACGGTCTCTTCCCATCGAGGTCTTCCAGGCCGGCGATGAGATTCTCGAGCTCGGCCTGCTGCTCATCGAGGGCAGCGATGACGGCTTCCACGTAGATGGACGCTACGCCTACCGGACGCCTTGAACCGATCAAGTCGACGAGCATACGATGACTCGCGACCACTTCGCCGGAACGCCCCGCCGAGTTCAACCGCGCCATGCGCCGCTTCCTGGAGTGCATCAGGGGCTTCCACCGTGACGAGTAACCAAGCCCGGAGCTAACCCTGGGCGTCGCGCTGGAGGCCCCGGGCCAGCGTGGCGATGTCGTCCTCGGACAGCTCAACTGCGAGCGTGTGCACGCCGTGCGGGTACAGCACCCACTTGTTGCGATAGTGAACCGCAAGAAGCGTGCACGGACCGCCACCTTCGGACAGCAGCCGCCCGCATACGGCCACCCGGCTGCGCTCCTCGCCGTACTGCCTCACAGGTTCTAAGCCCATCGCGACTTTCCCTCCTCGGCGGCCTGGAAACCGCTGCCCGACCCGGGGACAGGTCACAGACCGGGCAGCGGCGTTCTGGGCCTGCCCCGCCGTACACGGGCGAACGAGTACGACGGGACAGGCTGCCAATCCCGTCCGAACCCGTCCCGAGGACTGGCGGTCGAGACCGACAGCAAGGACAGTATCTCAGGAAGTTTCCTAAGTGCGATACCTCAAGAGGAGTACCCCGTCGCGGACGCCAGTGCGCAGCATGCAGACTTGTGCCTCCACCTTCCGGAGTTGAGGAGGCAGTCATGACCACCGGCCCCGGCCCCACCGTCCGTCGGCGCCAGCTCGGCAAGGAGCTACGACGGCTCCGTGAGAGCGCCGGGAAAACGATCAACGAAGCCGCCCTGTGGGTCGGCATCAAAGCCCCGACCGTCAGCAAGATCGAGAATGGCCGGCAGGCCATCCGGCCGACCAACGTCCGGCTCCTGCTCCAGCTCTACGGGATCGAGGCACCCGACGCGGACACCCTGATCCGGTTGGCCGGCGAGGCCAACCAGCGGGGCTGGTGGGCCAGCTACGGCGACACCGTGCCCGACTGGTTCCGTAACTTCGTGGGTCTCGAAGCGGACGCCAGCGAGATCAACGGCTACGACTCCGAACTGGTACCCGGACAGCTCCAGACTGCCGAGTATGCCGAGGCCATCATTCTCGCCGCGCACCCGCGCACCACCCAGGCCGAGCTCAAGCGATTGGTCACCTTCCGCCACGAACGGCAGGAGCGGCTGGTCGGCAACACCCCACCACGGCTGCACTTCGTGCTTAACGAGGCCGTACTCCGGCGCCCTGTGGGTGGTGTTGATGCGTTCGGTAAGCAGCTCGACCACCTGGCCGAGATGGCCCAGCTACCGCATGTGGACCTGCAGATGCTGCCGTTCGCGGCCGGCCCGCATGCCGCCATGGGCCAGACCTTCACCATGCTGCGGTTCCCGGGCGACGAGGCTGGGCTCGATTTCGTCTACCTGGAGAACGACCGCGGTGCGCTCTACCTGGAGCGCCCGGCTGACGTCGCGCGCTACCAGACGATCTTCACCCAGCTTGCCACGGCGGCCCTCTCCAGCGACGAGACCAGGAAGTTTCTCGCTAGAGTAGGTGGTGAGACGGGCGAACGAGAGTAGGTGCACCATGGACCTCACCGGCGCCATCTGGCGCAAGTCCAGCCGCAGCAACGGCTCCGGCGGCAACTGCGTCGAGGTCACCGATCTGGACGGCGGCCACCGCGCCGTCCGTGACTCCAAGAACCCGGCAGGCGCTGCCCTCGTCGTCACCCTCGCCGGCTGGACCGCGTTCACTGCCGGGCTCCGCGACGGCGAGTTCGACTAACCGACAACCGCAATCCGGACATCAGGCACTCGCCGAGTCCGGGTCAGTCGCGCCCGCTTCGGTGGCACTGGCTCACCGCGGCGTCGCAGCCAGCCCCCTGCTGAGGATGTACGTGATCGCCAGCAGGAAGGCGTCGCGGTCCAGCCGCGCCACCACGTCCACCCCAGCAGGCGGCCGGAACCGTGGTCCACCGTCGCTGTCGCAGCTCCGCGCTGATCGCCTGGACGTCCACCCAACACCCGGGCGGCGATGCTATCGACCTGCCACGCGATACCGGCCATGACATGCTCGCCGCCCATGTAGTTGTGGCCGGGCCAATCAGCAGTACGGATATCACGATTTATAGCATGTCTGCTATCATCCGATCGAGGGATCGGAAGGAGAAAGGCACGCGAATGGCAGCGGGTGAGCCCGAGGTGATCAACGTTCGTGACCTGCGGATGCGGTACGGATCGGTGGACGTGCTCGAGGGGATCGACTTCACCGCGACCCGCGGCGAGGTACTCGTCCTGCTCGGACCCAACGGGGCCGGCAAGACCACCACTATCGAGATCCTGGAAGGCTTCCGGATGCGCTCAGGCGGGGAGGTCAGCGTGCTCGGCGTGGACCCGGCCCGGGCCGGGGAGCACTGGCGAGCGGGTGTCGGGATCGTGCTGCAGTCCTGGCGCGACCACGGCAAGTGGAAGATCCGCGAACTGCTGCATCACCTGGGCCGCTACTACGCGCCGTTTTCGACCCCGCAGCGCCCACGCCCCCGCGACGTAGACGAGCTGATCGAGACGGTCGGGCTCGGTGACCGCGCGTCAGCGAGGATCGCCAGCCTGTCCGGTGGCGAGCGCCGGCGGCTGGACGTCGCGATCGGCATCATCGGCCGCCCACAGGTGCTGTTCCTCGACGAACCGACCGCGGGCCTGGACCCGGTGGCACGGCGCGGCTTCCATGATCTGGTGCACCGTCTGTCCGACCTTGAGGACACCACGATCCTGCTGACGACGCACGACCTCGACGAGGCCGAGAAGCTGGCCGACCGGATCCTGATCCTCGATCGCGGCCGGATCGTCGCAGACGGTAGCGCCGAGGCGCTGTCCCGTCGGGTGTCCGGCCAGGCCGAGGTGCGCTGGAGCCGCGGTGGCGAGCACTTCGTGCACGCCACGTCCGACGCCACCGGGTTCGTCCGCGAGCTGTTCGCGCAGCACGGCGACGAGATCGCGGACCTGGAGGTGCGCCGCGCCTCACTGGAGGACACCTACATGGCCATGATCTACCGCCAGGAGTCGGGTGACCAGTCGGCGGCCGCCATCACGTTCGAGGAGGTGGCCCGATGAACCCGACCCTGTCCGCGGTCCGCATCGGCCTGGGTCGCGGCTGGACCGAGTTCCGGCACTCCCTGACCCGAGTCGACGAGCACGTGTACAACGTGATTACCGCTGGGGTCATCCTGATCATCTTGTACTTCCAGCGCGACAACGCGGTCGCCGGGACGTCGCTGCCGCTGGCGACGCTGGTGCTACCGGGCGTGGTCGGCATGCTGGTCGCCTACAACACCGCCCTCGGCGGAGCGTTCGTGGTCGCTTTCGAGCGCGAGGACGGGACGCTGCTGCGGGCCAAGGCCGCGCCGTTCGGCGTGGTCGGGTACATCACCGGCCAGGTGGTGCGACTCCCCCTGACCACGGTCCTGAGCCTGCTGTGGGTGCTCGTCCCCGGGCTGTTCCTCTTCGACGGGCTGGCCGGCGCAGGGATCAGTGGATGGGTGACATTGCTGTGGGTGCTCGCCCTCGGGTTGCTGGCCACCCTGCCCATGGGGATGGTCCTGGGCTCGCTCGCCAGCAATCCCCGCATCGTCGCGCAGTGGATTGGTCTGGCCAGCGCGGGGCTGATCGCGATCTCCGGGATCTTCTACCCGATCTCGGCCCTGCCGGACTGGCTGCATCCGATCGCCCAGGTGTTCCCGTTCTACTGGCTGGGGTTGGGCATGCGGTCGGCGTTGCTGCCCGACGCTGCAGCGGCGGTGGAGCTCTCCGGATCCTGGCAGCACCTGGAGACGGTCGGCGTGCTCGGTGCTTGGGCGGTGGCCGGCCTCATTCTCGCGCCCATAGTGCTGCGCCGGATGGCTCGCCGCGAGTCCGGAGCCAGTGTGGAGGCGGGCCGGCTCAAGGCGGCCCAAAGGATCGGCTGAGGGGGTCCACGCAGCGATGAGCGAGATCGTCCACAACCGCATCGCGATGCTGCGCGCCGAACGGGGAATCTCGCGGCGCCAGCTCGCCGAGGCACTCGGGGTCCATTACCAGACCGTCGGCTACCTGGAGCGGGGCGAGTACAGCCCCAGCTTGTACCTGGCGCTGCGGATCGCCGAGTACTTCGAAGTGCCGGTGGAGGTGATCTTCTCCACCAGCCCGTTCCCCCGAATCGGGAGCAGCGAGCGTTCAGCGTGACGACGCGATCTCGGCCTGTGACTAGGGATCCTTGCTCGCTGAGACGTTGACACTTGAGCAGAGTATTGGGCACGTTTATCGTGGTAGTTGCCCGCTCCAAACTTCACAGGCAGTAGGTCTGACCAGCCACTTTGAGGTGGCACGGTCGGTCGCTTCGGTGACCGGACTTCGGCGCAGCGGGTGGCGGCGGTCTGCCGATCATGACCGCAGGTCCCGGCGGGAGCTTGCCCAAGATCGAGTCGATCAGCGACAGTCGGCGGCCGTTCATGATCGTCATTTCGGAAGGATCAACCGCGCTGATCGCGGCTCGTTCTTCCGAAACGGTGATCATGTGTCGGACAGGCGGCGCACTCAGGGGCTCGACCACGTCAGATTCACCGCATTACCGATCAAGATGACCCCGGCTCGGCGGTCCGAGGCCAAAGCCTCTTTAGCCCTCCGGTTCCCTCGGCGATCCGCCCCGGTGGCCGTCTTTCCGGTGGCCTCCGGTCCGACGATCAGGTCGACGAGGAGATCCGAGCTCAGCCCGACCACCAGCCGCGGTAGGTACGATTCGATCACGCCAGCCCCAGTACCCTTTTCCTGACCTACTCAGTGCACATTTCCACATGCGCCCGATACCGCTTCCATCATCAGTCGTCGATCAACGGCTGGCGCCGGTGCTCGTCGTGGCATTGATCGCAGCCGAGCAGCGCAGCGGCAACCGGGACGGCGCGCAACCGGTTCAGCACGCTGAGCGTGGCTATCGCGGTGCCGATAACCCCGCTCAGCCCGCTGAATGCCTCGCCTACGCCGTTGCTTGCGTGGGCGGGGGTGTGGTGGATCCACCGCTCGGGGTCTCACCGCTCGGGGTCTCACCGCTCGGGGTCTCACCGCTCGGGGTCTCACCACCCGGGGTCTCACCACCCGGAGTCTCACCACCCGGAGTCTCACCACCCGAAGTGCCACCACCCGAAGTGCCACCACCCGAAGTGCCACCACCCGAAGTGCCACCACCCGAAGTGCCACCATCCGGAGTGCCACCACCCGAAGTGCCACCATCCGGAGTGCCACCACCCGAAGTGCCACCACCCGGGGTCCCACCACCCGAAGTGCCACCACCCGGGGTCCCACCACCCGAAGTGCCACCACCCGGGATCTCACCACCCGAAGTGCCACCACCCTTCGAGGTGACCGAGTCCACGATGGGCCGACCAGCGGTGGCGGTAGTCGCTCTCGGCATGGAAGTGGTGGTCTGGGCCACTTGGGTCGCCTTCTTCCCGTTGCCCGTGGCGTTGGGGAATCCTGCGTCGTCCGTCTCGACGGGACCACCTGAGCTATCGCTGGCCGCGACCGCGTCACCCGGTGGGGCGACACTGGCCGGTGCGGCTTTGCTCGCATCGCCGGTGGCAGAGCGGAGGCCATCCCCTGGCGCCGCAACGGCAAGCGCGATCAGGAGCACTCCGGAGAGCACTCCAGCCCCGACGACGTGGCGCAGGCGTCCGGTCACAATCCTTCGTCGCCGCGACGCGTCATCCTCGGTGGACTCCTGGTCCTCGAGGGACCTGCGCTGAGTGGGAACCATCGGCGGCCGGTCGGGCGCGTGGTTGGGCAGGGGCTCGCGGCTCGTGAGGGACTCGGTGTCGAGAGCTGGTGCTGCGATAACCACGGTGGCGATGGGATCCGGTTGGGCCTGCGGGGCAATTGACAGGGCGGCACCCAGCGCGATCGTGGTTTTGGGGTCGGCGTCCACCACGACCGGGCAGTCCAGCGCAGCGGACACCAGCTGAGACACCAGCGGTATCCGGGATGATCCACCGACCAGCAGTACCGCCCCGAGATCTCCGGTACTCAGGTCGGCCGAGCGGACTGCCCTGGACAGGGAGTCGACGGTGTCCTCGAGGGCCGGACGGATCATCTCCTCGAACTCGCTGCGCACCATACGGACGTGGGCACTGACCCCCGGTAGCAGCACGGGGATGGACACCTCGGTGTCCGAGGAGAGCGCCTCCTTGGCCTCGATGCATTCCCGGCGCAGCCGCGCCAGCCCGCTGAGCACGCTGGGGTCCTCGACGTCGAGCGCTTCCCACTGTGTTGGGTCCGATTGGGCTGTGTGCGCCTGCACGTGAGTGAAGACGGCCTCGTCGAAGTCCGCGCCGCCGAGCTGCTCGAGACCGTCGGCCGAACCCAGCAGGGCGAAGGAACCCGCGCCGGTCTTGCGAACCATGGCCGCATCGAAGGTACCGCCACCAAGGTCATACACCGCGATCGTGGTACCCGCCTCGACTCGCTCCTGCGCGGCGTAACTGACCGCCGCGGCCTCGGGCTCCGCGAGGAAGGTCAGATCGTCCAGACCGACCGCACCCAGCGCGCGAGACAACAGATCCTTCTTGTACGGACCCCACCCGGCTGGGTGGGTGATCGCGATCCGATCTGGGGACCCGCCTTCACGCTCGGTGACCCGATCAACGACCCAGCGGACCATCATCGCCGCCAGGTCATGTGCGGCATAGGGCTGCCCACCCACGAGCAGCGGCGTGTCATCACCGATCCGGCGCTTGAACTCCCGGACCACGCGGTCGGGGTCGGTCAGGGTGCGCCGCTCGGCGGCCTCACCGACCACCACCGAACCGTCCGCGCCCAGGAAGAGCACCGAGGGCACGGCCTGCATCCGGCTACCCAGAGCAACCGCTTCGGCCTTGTCCTGCTCATCCCACCGCCAGATGGCTGCCGCGGTGAAGCTCGTCCCGACATCGACACCCAGTGCGTACCTCACCAGACCACGACCCTTCGATCACGGCTAAGGTCCCCACCGAATAGTGGTGCCGTGGCTGCTTCATCGCTGCGCGGCAGCCGACTGTTAACTCCGATCACGGCCAGGAAGTCCTATTCACCGCTACGTAACGCGACGCGACCCGGTACCGATGACGCGTTGGTAGTACCTACGAGAGAAGTCTCGCCGAAAGGACAGGATGGTTCGTCCACAGTCCGCATCGCCCGATCTTGCGGTCCCCGGCATACCACCATCAGCCGCCTGGATCTTTCGCCAGATCGCCGCCGCTCCTTCGGCTCCGCTCACTGCCGCGATAGTCGGTCCGGGAGGTACCGGGAAGTCGACGCTGCTCGACGCCCTGGCCCGCGAGTACCAGCAGGCTGGTGCCGCGGTAGTGCGCGGCAGCTCCGCTGCCGGCCTGCGGCTGGACACGCTCGACCCGAACGGACCCGTCCTGGTGGACGATGCGCACCGGCTGGACCAGGCGGTGCTGGAAGGGCTGCGCACATTCGCCGAGGACGAGACCGCCCGGCTGGTCGTCGCCTACCGGCCGTGGCCCCGGTCTCGAGGGCTCTCGGCGCTTGGTGCGAGCCTGGCTCGCCGCCGGTCACCAGTGGTCGTGGGACACTTGGCTCGCACGGCGGTAGGGGCCCGGATCGCGGGGCGGGTCGGATGCTCTCCCCCTGACCCGCTGGTCGACCTGGTACTCGAGCAGACCGGCGGGCTGGGTTCGCTCGTCGACCTCGTCACCCAGGCACTCCAGGACACCGGCCGGTTCGATCCCCGGCGCCCGGAACAGTTCCGGCGCCCTGATCGGGTCAACGTCTCCGCGGGCTTGGCCGAACGGCTCCGCTACCAACTGGAGGCACTCGATCCTGAGATCTACCAGCTGTTGCAGGCGATGGCCGTCGGCGCTGCCCTGGACGCCGAGCTACTGGGCCCGTTGCTCGACGCCGATCCGACCGCCCTGACCGACACGGTGGAAGCAGCGCTGGCAACCGGTCTGATCACCGGTGGAGGAGAGCTGATCCCCTTCATCCGCAACATCGTGCTGCGCTTGATGCCGATGCTGCGAAGCCGGGAGATGCAGCAGCGATTGGCCACCATCCAGCTCGACCGGGGTGGGTCCGTGCTCGCTGCTGGGCGGCAGCTGCTGGGCACCGGCGCAAGCGGCAGCCGGGTGGCTGCCGTCCTGGAGCAGGCCGGCGACGAGGCACTGCGGCAGTCCCCCGCGCTGGCCGCCGAGCTCTACGCAGGAACCATCGACGCCGGGGCCTCGCCGAGGCCACTGGCGGCCCGGCACGCCCAGGCGGTCGCGCTTGCCGGCGATCTCGATCAGGCGCTGAGGCTGGCTGACCAGGTCGTTTCGGATCCGTCCGCGCCGGATCGGGAGCGGGCGGTCTCGGTGGTCGCCGCAGTCCTCGCACATCGCGGGCTACCGGCGCACAGTGCGCAGCTGTACTGCAGCCTGCCCGCCGATGCGGCGGGTGGTGCCGCGCTTGCGGTGCCCGCACTGATCGGAACCGGAGCGCTGGCCCAAGCCCGCGCGGTGCTCGACGCGGCGGCGACCGGCGCTGCCCGGGGCGCCACCCTGATGGCCGGCGCGGAGCTCCTGATGGCGCGCGGGATGCTCACTACCGTCACCGGGACATCTACTGCCGCGCTCTCACAGCTGGCCAGGGCGACGGTGCTGCTGGAGCCGGCAGGCGAGACCGTGCTGCTGCCCGACACGCCAGCGGCGCTGACCGCCGTGGTCGCACTGCAATGTGGTGAGCTGACGGTGGCCGACTCCACCTTGCGGCGCGCCGTCGCCGCCAAGCTCGGCGGCCGTCCAGCGCATCCCCGGCACCTGCTGCTGCACGGGTGGATGGCGATGGTCCGCGGCAAGCTGGACGTCGCGCACCGCACGCTGGATCGGGTAGCTCGCCCGGGCGCACTCGAACCGCGCGACGAGGTGGTCGCGGCGGCCCTGGCGGTGGGCCTGGCTCGTCGAGACGGTGATGCGGCCGCGTTGGGTTTGGCGTGGCGACGGGCCCGCTGCGCCCTCGTCCGGTACCCGATAGATCTCTACACTCTGCAGCCGCTGGGCGAGCTCGCGGTCGCCGCCGCGCGATGCGGCGAGCTGGAGTCGGTCGCGCCGCATCTCAAGGAGGCCGAGAACCTGCTCGACAAGCTGGGCAACCCGGTGCTGTGGGCGGCGCCGCTGCACTGGTATGAGTTGCAGGCCGCCATCGTCGCCCAGCAACTCTCAGCAGCCCAGCAGCTCACGGATGCCCAACTTTCGGAAGCTGAGCAGCACGCAGCCAAACTGACCGGCGCCGCATCGAGCAGTCCCTACGCCGCCGTACTGGCGGCCGCGGCGAGCAGCTGGCTGCAGGTGCTGTCCGGTGAGATCGACCCGGAGGCGGTGCAGGCCGCGGCCCGGCGACTGCACGGCGTTGGCCTGGCGTGGGACGCTGCCCAGCTCGCCAGTCAGGCCGCGACGCGAACCACCGATCGCCGGGTGATGGCGACCTTGCTCACCTGCGCCCGTGCCCTGTACGGCAGCCTGCCCAGTGGCTCGAACAGCTCCCCTGGGTCGGGAGAGGAGTTGGACGCAGCACCTGCCCATACCGCGGCCCCGTATCTGGTGACTGGCGCGGCCGCCAGCAGCGGGCCGGTGGAGGCTCGATCGATCCTGAGCGAGCGGGAACTTGAGGTGGGCCAGCTCATCCTCGCCGGCCTGACCCACAAACAGATCGGGGAGCGATTGTTCATCTCGGCCAAGACCGTCGAGCATCACATGGCGAGGATTCGTCAGCGGCTCGGCGTCGCCAGCCGCAAGGAGCTGTTCGACCAGCTGCGGTCACTGATCGAGGCCTCGTGAAAAATGGCTGGCCCTAAGATTTGCTCATGCCTTCGGCATCCTTAATAAGTGGATCCTCGGCCTCTTCATGCACAGCCCTTCGAATGTCATCGGATATGCCCATCGAGGCGCACACCACCCCATCCAGCTCTTCGAGCTGATCAGGCACTGCCCCAGCGCCTGACTCCGTTATGAGTGATGCAATCTCTGCAAGACGGACATGTTCGCGCCGCGACTCATCATATGAAGGGATAAGGAGATACTCAACAACGCTCGCGCCCAGGCTAAGCTGTGCGGCGTACGCCGATACCGCTCCTGCCACCACAGGCGCGTTCAGGAAACCAGTCAAATACGCCGCCTCGTCGCGGCTTGCACATGGTACGAAATATAACTTGTGGTCGGGGATCATTATCTTGCTCCCCAGGAGCGGGTCGGCGCAATGACCCATATACGCCGCAGCGAACTTGCCGCCGCCGAGCTCACGCCAGGCAACCTTATACGGAGAGAACGTGTACTCGCCCGTGCTCCACAACGACCAATACGGCGCACCCGTTCGCATCTGAAACCGCTTATAGCTGGACCGAGTCTCAAGGATTTCTTCAAAACGCGCGAGGAATCGGTAGGTGCGGGGTGCATGTGACGGCAGGTCCAGGTCGCCGTGCATTCCACGCTGCGGCACTAGGATTCGATACTCAGGATCGGGTGCCGCTCTGAATGCGCTGACCCCCTCGCCCCGTACAAGCGGGAACACATGCTCCGACTCGACGATCGCTCGCACTTCAGCAACATCTCGCCGCCGGCCACGCGACGGATCATTCGTGATCGTTACCGTCTTCGCGACTCGACTGGCCTCTGCCCTGACGAAAAAAATGCCATTCGCGTCCGTGGTTACCCCCTTTCGAGCGCGGTACGAGGCTTCTTGCTGCCCAAATAGGTGTGCCCATACATCGTGTAAAGCACAAGTACCCTTGAGCCACGGCCCAGCGTCACTCCCAGGAACCGGCTTCGCCTGGAGGTCAACGCTCGTCGACTCGGTTCGAAACGATGCCGCATCCTTGAACGACCGCTTCACAGATCTCCGGCTCTTTGAATTGCGCGGTGGGGTCCAGACACGATACGCGACGGGATACCTCGTCTCCGCCCCCCGAGTAATCGCTAGAAGAGTCGCATGATTACTCACCCCTTCGAACGGCGCGACCGCTGCAAAATCTTCGACGAAGTCAACTCGCATATCCACTTTCGCCGCATCAAGACGCCACCGGCGAAAGCCTTGGCTTGACTCGTTCGCGAATACCGTGCCGGTAATGAAGAAGGCCAAGCGGCCAGACTCCGCCAGGTACTTGTCAACAGCTTCGTAAGTAATCACCGTCGAAATGTCCGATTCGATTCCGCCAACCCATCGATCAACGCTGAAAACGCCCAGTTCCAGGCAGCGCCCTTTGATGAAGTTTGCGTACTCAGGCGGCAGATGACTCCACTTGACCCACGGCGGGTTGCCCACTACGAACTTGCATCGCGGAATGGATCCGGCCGCGAAGCGATCCCCCAGGACGGCGCACCATATACCGTTCCAACCCTGCACGTGCAGCGTGGAGAGAGTCTCGAAGAACTCGGCCATGTCCACCCGGGAGGCGCCGGGAAGGGTCTCCAGTTCGAACTCAGCTGAAAGTGATTCCATAATTCTGCCACTGCCATAGTCGGCATCGATAAGTTCTCTGGCCCGACCGAGCAGCGGAAAGAAGTTGTCGTCGTTTACGATTCCCAAGGGCAACCGGAACTTCATCGAGCCCAGCTCGGTCTGAAGTTCATGCTCATAGACCCCGCCTTCGGTCGCCCGCGCCGGGTTTATCGCGTCAGCCAGAAACACTGGAAGACGAATCGGATCGGCAGCGTCGAGCCTGTCGGACAAAAAGACCACGAGCGACGCGCGCGCTGCTAGCACCGCCAACGGATTGAGGTCCAAGCCCCACAACCCGTCGAGTAGCAGCCGTGCTGAGGCATGCGGATTGGCCGCAATACGGCGCTTCAGCGCTTCAAGGATGAAGGTGCCGGACCCGGCTGTGGGGTCCAGAAGCGTCTCCTCTGGAGACCAAGAGACTTGATCGAGGGCGTGTTCCGCTAACCAGTCCGGTGTGTAGTACTCGCCAAGCGCGTGACGTAACGCTCGCGGGACAAAACTCATGTAGAGACCCTTGAAGAGGTCGCGAGTAGACCCGGCGCTCTTTCTGCTCACATCGAAGTTGATGACGTTGAGAGTATCTATCAGCGACGACAAGTCCTCGGAGTAGGTCGGCCAAGCCTGATCGTCTTGATACCAGGCGAAGAAATCACCGTTCAGCATGTTCAAAATACCGGCATCTGCGAACAACTGCCCCGATTCAAGCAGAGCGATGCGGCTTGTTATCGACACGTTGCCGTCAGCAATGTCTTGGCTCGATTTCCGGAGCGACATCGCAGCAACCATCTTGGCAACAACTGCAATATACGTATTCAAGGCGTAGAGGTAAGCAGCGGGGTCTTCCTCGTAATTCTGCCCATGGGCGCGCCCCTGCGTGCCCAGGAGACTCTTAAGCCGGTCGGATTGGACTCCGACAACCTGCCCGAAGAGCCGACGCCATTCAGTATAGAGCAGCATGGTCTTCGTGGTCTTCGACTTCGACCTCATGGAAACTCGCACAGCGGTATAAAACTTCGGAAGTAAGCGACTCCCGACGTCAGAATCCGGGCCCGCCAGTTGCGAAAGAACACGTGGATGCACTAACGGCGCACCGTCGTCTCTCAGTATCTGGAGAAGACGGGTGGCGCTTGTTTCGACAAAGGGGCCAACAGGCTCCCAGGCGAACTCCGAGCCATTATACCGCCCGAACGATATATGGGCTCCGTCCCACACAATTAACGAGTACTCGTCGAGCGGACGGCCTTCCTCTTCGGCCAGCATCTCAGCGTACTCGTTGGCTTGATCTTGGGCGTGGGTGATCACCCTCAACGCCGTGCCACCAGAAAAGCTCCGTGGCGGCTCGTACTCGATGACCACGCCGCCGTGAGCGACGTCGGTAAACCGGGTCTTCGCCGCATCGCCGCCGCGTAAGGTCCGCTCCAACTGGTAGGCAGTCCAGACGATGCCGGCGCGGCAGCATGCGGATTCAAGGGATTTTTCAAGTTCGTGCCGGAGATTTTCCTCATTAGGAGACCCCGCCGTAGCGGTCGCAGCTGCTGTAACGAGTCCCGAGGCTTCCATTCCAATGCTAGTGCTCATCTGGCTCACGATCACCCCGAAGACTCAGACCGTCTGATGAGCCTGGCGACCATGCCCTCGCAGCTGCGGACCACCACCCGGCACGCGTCGGCCGCCGCGCGACCGGAGAGCGGGTTCTCCGCCCGCCGGTGCCACCGGGTGAGTGCTTCCAGGGCAGCCTGTCGCAGCTCGTCCGCCCCGGAGCCGGGCGGTTGCCCCAGCCGCACCTCCGGGGCGCCACCGGACCCACCGAGCAGCCGTTCCGCTTCCTCCAACTCCGTCTTCGGCAGGTTGACCGCGCCCGACCGCAGCGCGGACAGCAGCCGCAGCTCGGCGAACTCGTGTGCGCCGGCGAGGATGCGTTCCACCTCCCCGAGCAGTGGCCCGATGTCTGCGCGGGTGTCGCCGCCGTGCAGCACGCTGTCCAGCGCCACCAGGGCTGAGCGGGCCTTGAGCAGGTCGCGACGCTCGGTGAACTGCGTGGTCAACACCGACCGCAGTTCGTCGAGCCCGCTGCGGCGCACCAGTTCCTCGGCGAGCGCGCCCGGACTGTCCGTCGTGCCTTGCCGGATGAGCGTCACCGACAGCCGGAGTCCGAACAGGCCAAAGCGGTCCAGCAACCCGCGCCTGGCCTCCGAGCCCGCGGGTGCCGCCGCCGTGGGTGAAACGGCACAGTCGGCCAGCAGGAAGCGGTCGGTGGACAGCAGCAACCCGTCCAGCTCCTCCCGCGGCGCTCGGGACAGCGCAGCCAGCGCGTCGAACTCAGCCTGCCGTAGCGTCCGGCCGGTTTGCGCGAGCAGCCCCGCCACCGGTACGACGCCCTGGCACAGCCCGCGCAGCGTGGGGTCTTTCCGGTAGCGCTGCGCGATGGTCTTCGCCGAGAACATCGCGTCGACCCGGCCCCCGCCGATCTCGTCGGCCCGGGAGAGCACCGCGACGGTGTTCACCGAAGTCGCTCGCCCCACTCCCTGGTCACGGAAGGATTCCAGGAACGCGGCGTCGGTGGCGTGCAGGTGACGCATCAGGTAGATCACCGCGTCGGCCTCGGCGGGAGAGTTGTCCTCCGGGGTGAGGAAGGTGAGAGTGCGCTGCGAGGTTTCGGCGGACATCGACGCGATACCCGGAGTGTCGATCAAGGTGGCGGTGCGCAGGCTCTGCGAGGGCCAGTGCACCACCAAGCGGTTCAGCTCCTCCGCGGGCGTGCCCTGCAGATCGATGGTGAGTGCTCCGTCTTGCCGGTTCACCGGTAGTGAGGTGGGCGGACCCTCCCTGGGATGCATCATGACCTTGGGACTGTGCCCGTCGCAGTACCAGGTGACGACCCGGGTGCACTCCCCCGCATCGGTCGGCGCGATCTGCTCCCCGACCAGGGCGTTGAGCAGTGTCGACTTGCCGGCCTTGACCTTGCCTGCGATCGCGACCCGCAGCGGCTCATCGAGCCTGTCCAGCTGCTGCCGAAGCCACTGCGCGGTCTGAGGTTGGTCGCGGTAAACCTCGATCGCCCGGCGGAGCACACCGCGGACCGTCACAGACAGGCTGCGCTCACCTCCCACCTGCAGCAGACCGCTCATCGAGCCGACACAGCTGGATCCGCCTGCGTCGAATCCTGCTGTGTCGAATCCTGCTGCGTCGAATCCTTCTGCGTCGAATCCTTCTGGGGCAGCAGCGTGCGGACCTTCTGCTGCAGCGTCTCCAGGCGCTCGAGCTCGGATTTGATCTCGGTCAGGCGGCGTTCCCGATCTCCCTTGGACGTCTTCACCGACCTCTCGGCGGCCCGCAGCGAGTCGGTCAGCGACCGGTTCGTCTCCTCGGCCAGGGTAGTGAAATGGTCCCGCAGGTCGCGCTGTACCCGCCGGAGCATGTCCCGGGTCTCCTTGCTCGCCTGGAAGATCACATCGTCGATGTACCGGCGAACCGCCACCTTCGCGTCGTTCTGCCGTCGGCTGACGATACGGCGGCGCTCATCGGTGATGGTCTTGCCGCCCAGCAGCAGGCCCGCACCCACCGAGAACGGGTTGATGAGCGACAGCCCGACGAGGGTCCCCAGCATCCCGAACATCAGGACCCCGACGTAACCGCCCCGCAGCCCGGTCAGCGCCTTGCGCCCGACACCGAACGATTCGCCCTCGCGCAGCTGCATGGCTCGCACCTCGCCCAGCGCATCGGCGACCTCGGTGCGCAGCTTGGGCAGTAACCGGTCCTCCTCCTCGGAGAAGTGGTCGGCGACCTGGGTGGCCAGCCATCGCGCCCGCTGGGTCGCCCACACCAGGTTCGCCGATGCCGCCGAGGACACCTCCTGCTCGACCCAGGTCGAGAGCTGATCCCAGGTCTTCTTCGGGTCGCCGCCGCGGTCCACTTCTTCCTCGGCCAACCGGACGATCTCGCGCATCCGGTCCCGCAGGTCGAAGTCGATGTCGGCGTTGAGGTCGGTGACGCCGTCATTGAGAGTGTGCTGCCATTTCGCGGATCGTTCCTTCAGCGCCGCAGAGCGCTGCTGGGCCTCGGTGAGTTGCTTGATCACTGACTGGGCGGCTTCGGGGTCCAGCTGGGCCACCTGTTCGGCGCGCAGCCCACCGGCGAGTTGGTCAGTGACCACGAGCACATCGTGCACTGTCGATCGGCGCGCCAGCAGGTCCGCCTGGCCCACGACGCACTCTCGCAGATAGCTGATCAGCGCCGGGAAACCGGACTCAGCGTCGAGCTCAGTGTCCTGGACGTTGATCGAATGAACGCGCAGCGTGGAGGAGACCGACATCAGCGGCGCATCGATGTTCACCGCAGCCAGATGTGCCCGGTTGAGCTCCGCGATTCGCCGCCACTCCGGATACAGGTCGATCTTCGTGAGCACGCACGCCACATTGGGGCACACCTTGGTGGCTTGACGCAGAAACTCGAGCTCGGGTGCGGTGTACTCCTGGGATGCGTCCGACACCAGGAGGACGGCGTCGGCGGAAGGCAGCATGGCCATGGTCGCCGCGCCGTGCACGGAGTTCAGCCCGCCGACTCCCGGAGTGTCCACCAGCTCCAGGCCACCGGTCAGGACGCGACGCGGGAGGCCGACCTCGGCGTAGCTCCACCCCTCCCGGTTCCCCGGATTGCCGCTCTCTGAGACGTGCTCGGCGAGCTTGTCGACCGGTACCTCGATGCGCTCGGTCCGCCGCCCACGCTGGTCGTCACCCTCCGGGTTGAGCACCCGGACCAGGGCAGCCACGGCAGCGTCGGCGTGACGGACCACGGTGGGCACCGAGGTGGCCATGTCGTCGTGAACCGGGCACACCGGCGCCCGCACCAACCCGTTGACCAGCAAGCTCTTACCCTGCTTGAACTCCCCGACCACGAGCACCCGGACCTGCTCGTCGAGTAGCCGGGCACGGGTCTGCTGCAGCCGGGCGTCGAGGTCCGATCGGTCGTACCGGGCGATCGTCGCGAGCGCCAGATCCACGGCCTTGACCGGCGCCGATAGCGTCACTGCTCCTCCTCGTCATCGTCCCCCGGGGTAGCCGGACATCCAGCTCCGCCACCTTCCGGTGTCAGGAGGGTGGCGGAGCTGGGTGCTGCCTTGAGTGCACCGGGAGGGTAGCCCGTAGGAGGTCGTGCGCGCCGATCCGCTCGGCCCCGGCTCACGCAGCGTCTTCGTCGATGTCGACGTCGACTTCGTCGTTGTCCTCGTTGTACGAGCCCTCGACATCCACCACGGTGGTGTCGTCGTCAGATGCGTCGACGTTGGTCTCGCTGTTGTCGGTATTGAACGAGCCCTCGACAGTGGTGTCATCGTCGGAGTTGAGCGAGCCCTCGATGTCATCGCCTGCCACGACGCTGTCCTCGATGGTGCCGCCCTTGTTGTCGACTCCGTCGTTGTCCTGGTTGAACGAGTCCTCGATCACGTTGACGTCGTTGTCCTCGTTGAACGAGTCCTCAATCGTGACATCGCCGTCCGCGACGATCGTCGTGGTGTCCCGGTCGTCGACGTTGACGATCGTGTCTCGGTCGTCAACGTAGGTGAAGTTGTACTCGTCGGAGTCGTCCACCACGACGTTGCGGACCTCGTAGTGCTCCGTGATGTGCGAGATCTCCCGAACCGGGTCGTCGTCGTGGTATCGCGGTTGGTCGTAACCATCGTGCTTGACGTGTACGGCTGCGTGGTCGGCCAGGATCGGTTGCACATCCCGCACATCCTGCCCACACAGACCGTCCAGGCCATGCCGGGCCAGCGTGCCCTCGGGGTCCGACACGAACTCCGTCCGAGCGTCCTCGTCGCGCAGCAGGTTCATGAGAAACTCGATAAGCGAGGAAACAGAAACCACGTCATTCACCTCCATTCTTTCTTCGTGTTGGGGCGTATCCGAATATCACAATCGGACGAGTCGGCCGTTGTCGAGCGGAACAACCGGGACACGGGCCCGCCACCCCGGGAGGAAGGCGGCGGGCCCGGCCTCGTAACACTGCTAGACATCCGTCCGTCTCTCAGACGTCGAGCCCGTTCAGGATGTCGAGGTCCAGCACATCGTTGTCCTGGTTGAACGAGTCCTTGATCTCAGTGTAATGGACGTCGTGGTCGGAGTCGTCGATGTTGTATTCACGATAGTCGGTGTTGAACGAGTCGTCGATCTTTACGTCGTCGTCGGAGTTGAACGAGTCATCGATGTCGTCGCCGGCAACAACGCTGTCCTCGATGTGGCCACCCTTGTTGTCGACACCGTCGTCGTCGGACTTGAACGAGTCCTTGATGTAGGTCACGTCGTTGTCCTCGTTGTACGAGTCCCTGACAGTCGTGGTGTCGTTGTCCTCATTGAACGAGTCCTTGAACTCGTAGTCTTGGACCACGGTGGTGCTCTGGTCGGTGTAGACGTCGCCACCGCTGCCACCGGCGCCACCGTCGGCGCTGGCGTTGCCACCGTCGGCGCTGCCACCGTGGCCCCCGGCGCCCACGCCCACGCCGTCGCCACCGTCGCCACCCTCGACGTCGCTGAGCAGGTTCAGGTTGAGCAGGCCGCTCTGGCTGGCGTCGCCGCCGTTGCCGCCCACCCCGACACCAGTGCCGTCGCCGCCGCTGGCGTTGCCGCCGAAGCCGCCCAGGGCGACGCCGCCGTTGCCACCGTCGCCACCCGAGGTGTCAGCGTCGACATCATTCAGCGGTGCGACGTAGGTGGTGTTGTTGAAGCTGGGCATGATGTTCTCCTTGATCGTGAGTGGGATCTGCGTCCGGTGGTGCTCACCGGACGTTCTGTCCGGCTGACGACAAAGTTAGAGCCGCGACGATCGCCCGCCATCGGGGTTACGGCCGGTTGTCTGCCGAGCAGGTACCGGGGCTGGGGGGTGCCCTGTAACGCCGGATTAGGGGATTCCCCCGTCCGATGGCGCGGCGCGCGCCAGGGTAGGTTGCTGTCCGATGCAGCTAGATCGCGGCGAACAGCACCCGTCGGCACCGCCGGCCCGTCCGAGCCTCGCGACCCGAGCGATGCCCTCGGAGCTCGCCGCGCGGCCCCGGCCGCGGGCCATCGACGTCTCCTACTGGGTGTGGCTCGCGGCTTGCCTGGTTGGCGTGATCACCGCGGCCGCGACCCTGCGCTACTTCGGCGAGCTGCAGGCCGCCATCTTGTCGATCGTCGAGCAGCAGTTCCCGGGCGAGACGCCGGGGACCCGCGAGAACGTGGCCACCGCCACCCTGGCGATCTTGATCGGTGCCGGCGTTGTGGTCGTCCTCGTCCAGATGGCATTCGCGATGGCGATGCACTCGGGCCGCGGCTGGGCCCGCTTCGTGCTCATAGGGCCCGCCCTGCTCGTTGCGCTGTACAGCGTTGCCATCCTCGGCACTGCGCCGATGATGACCCAGGCCGGGTTACTCACCACCACCGTGCTGATGGTCATCGCCGTGGTGCCGATGTTCCTGCCCGGCGCACGAGCATGGTTCGCTCAGCAACGTCTTGCCCGGTCAGGAGGCTACGGCTACACCAGCGAGTGAGTGGTCGCCGCGGATGCCGTCAGGCGCCGAAGGAGCGCTCCACGACGGCCCGCGCCCGCCGGGTGGTGCGGCGGTACTCGTCGATGACCTTGCCGGGGTCGGAGCGGCAGGAGCGCCCGAGCGCTCGCGCCACCGCCAGCAACTCCCTTCCGGAAACGGTGAGCTGGTCGGTCTGCTTGCCGCGCACCAGGGTGAGCGCGTTGCGGGTGCTGGTGGCAAGCTGCCACGCCACCAGTAGTGCGTCTGCATCGGCCGTTGTGAGCAGGCCCGCATCGGCGGCGGCCCGCAGTGCCGCCGTGGTCGACTGGGTGCGCAGCGCCACGACCTCGTGTGCATGCTGCAACTGCAGCAGCTGGATGGTCCACTCCACGTCGGCCAACCCACCGCGGCCGAGCTTGGTGTGGGTTGTCGGGTCGGCGCCGCGGGGCAGTCGCTCGGAGTCGACCCTGGCCTTCATCCGACGGATCTCGGTGGCCTGCCGCGCGGTCAGCCCGCCCGCGGGGTAGCGCACCGGGTCGATCTCCGCGATGAACCGCTTCCCGAGATCTTCGTCGCCGGCCACCGGAGTGGCCCGCAGCAGCGCCTGTGCCTCCCAGATCTGCGCCCACTGCGCGTAGTAGGCCCGGTAGGAGGCCAGGGTGCGCACCAGCGGACCCGAGCGCCCCTCCGGACGCAGGCCGGTGTCCACCACCAGGGCCGGATCCTGGCTGGGCGAGCCGAGCAGCTTGCGCACCGACTCGGCGACCGAGGAGGCGAAACGCACCGCCTCGGTGTCAGCGGATTGTCCAGTCCCGGCGGCAGCCACTGGCTCGCAGACGAACAGCACGTCGGCGTCGGAGCCGTAGCCCAGCTCCGCACCACCGAGCCGGCCCATCCCGATCACCGCGATCCGGGCCGGCTGAGCCTGCCTGCGCTCGATCTCGGCGCGCAGCGCGACATCCAATGCTGCGGCCAGCACCGCGGTCCACACCGAGGACAGTGCCGCGCACACCGCGTCGACGTCGAGCCGTCCGAGCAGATCGGCGCTAGCGATCCGGAACAGCTCGTGGCGGCGCAGCGCCCGAGCCGCGGTCACCGCGGCACCGGGGTCGCGATGGCGGCATGCGGTGGAGCGCAACGACGCCGCCACCTCCGCCGGGTCGCGGCCGGCCAGCTCGTCCGGGTCGGCCAGCAGTTGCAGCGCCTCGGGCGCCCGGACCAGCAGGTCGGCCACCATCCGGGAGGTACCGAGCAGGGTCATCAGCCGCTGCGCCACGGCGCCCTCGTCGCGCAGCAGCCGCAGGTACCACGGGGTGTCGTCGAGCGCCTCCGATACCCGGCGGTAGGCGGCCAGCCCACCGTCGGGGTCCGCGGTGTCGGCGAGGAATTCCAGCAGCACCGGCAGCAGCGCGGACTGGATCGCCGCGCGCCGGGACACCCCATCGGTCAGCGCCCGCAGGTGCCCCAGCGCCCCCTGCGGTGAGGCGTAGCCCAGCGCGGCCAGCCGCGCCTTCGCCGAGGACTCCGACAGCCGGTAGACCTCGGTGGGCACCCTGGCCACCGCCTCCAGCAGCGGCCGGTAGAACAGCTTCTGGTGCAGGCGCCGGGCCCGGTGCGACTGCCGGGTGTGCTCTCGCCGCAGCACCCCTAAGGCGTCGTGGCGCCCGTCCGGTTGCATCCCCGCGGCGCGGGCCAGCCAGCGCCACGCTGCGGTGTCGTCGTCGGTCGGGAGCAGGTGGGTGCGGCGCAGCTTCTGCAGCTGCAACCGGTGTTCCAGCAGGCGCAGGAACCGGTAGGAGGCCGCCAGGTTCGCGGCGTCGTCGCGGCCGACATAGCCGCCCGCGCCCAGCGCAGCCAAAGCCTGCACTGTGGACCCGACCCGCAGGGACTCGTCGGTACGCCCGTGCACCAGCTGCAGCAGCTGCACCGCGAACTCCACATCCCGCAGGCCGCCGGGGCCCAGCTTGAGCTCCCGGTCCACCAGCTCGGCGGGAACATGCGCGGCGACCCGGCGGCGCATCGCCTGGACCTCGGGCACGAAGTTCTCCCGGTCCGCGGCAGTCCAGACCAACGGCGCGACGGCCGCCACATAGCGGTCGCCGAGTTCGGTGTCACCGGCCACCACGCGGGCCTTGAGCAGCGCCTGGAACTCCCAGGTCTTGGCCCATCGCCGGTAGTAGGACAGGTGGCCTTCCAGGGTGCGCACCAGGGCACCGGCCTTGCCTTCCGGACGCAGCGCCGCGTCCACCTCAAAGCACGTCGACGCCACCCGCATCGTTGCCGACGCCAGCTTGGTGGCGGCGTTCAGCTCGTCCTCGGCGTCACCCACGAAGATCACGTCAACGTCGGAGACGTAGTTGAGCTCGGCGCCACCGCACTTGCCCATCCCGATCACGGCGATCCGGGGTGGCTGCCCGTCCGGCCCCACCGTCTCGGTCACCGCGACGGCCAGCGCGGCGCGCAGCACTCCGGCCGCAAGCTCGGCGAGCGCTTCACCGACCTGCTCGAATGGCACCACCTGCAAGGCGGGCTCCACCACGGGGGCCAGATCAGCGGCGGCCAGCTCGGTGATCAGATCGCGGTATGCGGCCCGCAGCGCCCGATGAGCGTTGATGCCGGTCAGCGACGCGCGGGCGCCCCCCGTGGAGCCTGGCGGTGGATCGGTGGGGTCCACGCCGACCGCGGCAAGCAGCTGCTCGACCGCCCGGCCCGCCCAGTCCGGTTGGGCCGCGTCTGATACGGCCAGCCCGCGCCAGCGGGCCGGCTTGGCGACCAGATGGTCCCCGAGTGCGGTCGACGAGCCGAGCACCGCGAGCAGCCGTCCGCGCACCCCGGGATCCCGGCACAGCGCAGCGTCCAGTTCGGCCCAGCCGTCACCGGTGGCAGTGGCCAGCCGGAGCAGGGTGCGCAGCGCCAGGTTCGGGTCGGGGGCGCGGGACAGCGCCCACAGCGCGTCCTCGGCGTCCTGGCGGGCCTGCCCGTCGCGCCACCAGCCCAGCCGGGTCAGGGCGTCCGCGGCGCCGTCGTCGGTGAACCCCAGCCGCGCCAGTGCCAGTGCGGTGCGCCTGCCGTCAGCGATCATGAAACTCAGCTACCACGAAACTCAGCTGTCATGAGACGCCACGCTAGTGACCGACCAGCGGGAGAGCCGGGCGGTCTCCCGGCCCGACCGATCCGACTGCGCCCGAACCGGCCAGCTCGCCGGTGGCCAGCGCCACGAACCGGGCAGCGAGGGGTTCCCAGACCTCCACCATGTCGGCGTGCACCTGCTCAAGATGGTCGGGATCGAGCTGCCCGGGTCGTAACGCGGCGGCACCCGCAGAGTCGCGCCGTGCCCAGGACAACACGGTGGCGGGCGAGGTCTCGATGTGGAACTGCAGGCCGTAACCGGCAGTGCCGACCCGGAAAGCCTGGTTCGCGTGCCGCGGCGATGAAGCGAGCAGGGTTGCTCCCGGCGGCAGCCGGTGGATCTCGTCGTGGTGGAACTGGATGACGTCGGGGGTCAACGGCAGTGGTGCGAACAGCGGGTCGAACGCGGCGGCGTCCCGCTTGGCGACGAGCAGGGTGCCGGCCTCGGGGCCGTCGACTCCCCGCCGGACGGCACCACCGGTTGCCACCGCCAGCAGCTGGCCACCGAGACAGACCCCGAGGACCGGTAGCCGGCGGGCCACCGCGCCGGCGAGCAGCCACCGCAGCGCGGCCAGCCACGGGTGGTCGGCGTCGTCCTGAGCCCCCATCTCACCGCCCATGCAGACCACCCCGTCGATACCGTCGAGGCTGTCGGGGACCACGTCGGTCGCAGGCCGGCAGAGGACGAGGTCTGCCCCGGCGCCGGCGAGCCAGTCGCCCAGCCGCTCCGGCGGATCGACATCAGAGGGTTGCAACACAAGCAATCGGTTACCCACCCCACGAGGCTAGCCGCGCCCGCCCGCACGCCGCGTCCTGGAGACCGACAAACGCTACTTGCGCCCGTCGGTGGACAGCGCGGCGACGAAGGCTTCTTGGGGGACTTCTACCCGCCCAATCGTCTTCATCCGCTTCTTGCCCTCTTTCTGCTTCTCCAGCAGCTTGCGCTTACGGGTGATGTCCCCGCCGTAACACTTGGCCAGCACGTCCTTGCGGATCGCGCGGATTGTTTCCCGGGCGATGATCCGGGAGCCGATTGCGGCCTGGATCGGCACCTCGAACTGCTGGCGCGGGATGAGCTCACGCAGCCTGGTCGCCATCGAGGTGCCGTAGCCGTAGGCCGCGTCGCGGTGCACGATCGCGGAGAACGCGTCCACCGGTTCGCCCTGCAGCAGGATGTCCACCTTCACCAGGTCGGCGATCTGCTCGCCGGCCGTCTCGTAGTCCATCGAGGCATAGCCGCGGGTGCGGGACTTCAGCGCGTCGAAGAAGTCGAACACGATCTCGGCCATCGGCAGGGTGTACCGCAACTCCACCCGCGACTCCGACAGGTAGTCCATCCCCAGCAGGGTGCCGCGGCGGCCCTGGCAGAGTTCCATGATCGTGCCGACGAACTCCGAGGGGGCGATGACGGTGCACTTGACCACCGGCTCGTGCACCTCTGCGACCTTGCCGTCGGGCCAGTCCGCGGGATTGGTGACGATCTGCTCGGTGGCGTCGTCGCGCACCACCCGGTAGACCACGTTGGGTGCGGTGGAGATGAGGTCGAGGCCGAACTCGCGCTCCAGCCGGTCCCGGGTGATCTCCAGGTGCAGCA
Source organism: Pseudonocardiaceae bacterium (assembly GCA_050699975.1). GTDB lineage: Bacteria > Actinomycetota > Actinomycetes > Mycobacteriales > Pseudonocardiaceae. The sequence continues at coordinate 33,122 of JBOHGH010000016.1, forward strand.
GGCCGAGAAACCCGCAGCGGAAACCGAAGCCCAACGCGGCCGACGTCTCCGGCTCGTAACTCAGCGCGGCATCGTTGAGCCGCAGCTTGTCCAGGGCGTCACGCAGCTCCGGGTAGTCCGAGCCGTCCATCGGGTACAACCCGGCGAACACCATCGGCTTGGGGGTGCGGTAGCCGGGCAGTGCCTCGGTGGCACCCTTGCGCTCGCTGGTGACGGTGTCCCCGACCCGGGACTGCCGGACGTCCTTGACCCCGGTCATGAGGTAACCGACCTCGCCGACGCCCAGGCCGTCACACGGTTTTTGATCGGGCGAGATGATGCCGACCTCGAGCAGTTCGTGGGTGGTGTTGGTGGCCATCATCCGGATCCGGTCCCGCGGGCTGATCCGCCCGTCCATCACCCGGATGTAGGTGACCACACCTCGGTAGGAGTCGTAGACCGAGTCGAAGATCATCGCCCGGGTGGGCGCCTTGTCGTCCCCGACCGGGGCCGGGACCTGTGCGACCACCTCGTCGAGCAACTCCCGCACGCCTTGCCCGGTCTTCGCACTGACCCGCAGTACGTCGTCGGGTTGGCAGCCGATGATGTGTGCCAACTCGGCGGCGTAGCGGTCCGGCTCGGCCGCCGGGAGGTCGATCTTGTTGAGCACCGGGATGATCCGGAGGTCTTTCTCCAGCGCCAGGTACAGGTTCGCCAGGGTCTGCGCCTCGATCCCCTGCGCGGCGTCGACCAGCAGGACCGCACCCTCGCACGCCTCCAACGCCCGGGACACCTCGTAGGTGAAGTCGACGTGGCCAGGGGTGTCGATCAGGTGCAACACATGATCAACACCGTCGACGCGCCACGGAAGCCGGACGTTCTGTGCCTTGATGGTGATGCCGCGCTCACGCTCGATGTCCATCCGGTCCAGGTACTGCGCGCGGTAGCTGCGCGCGTCGAGCACGCCCGTGAGCTGGAGCATGCGGTCGGCCAGGGTGGACTTCCCGTGGTCGATGTGCGCGATGACACAGAAATTGCGGATCAGCTCGGGAGGGGTGAACGTCTTGTCGGCGAACGTGGTCACTCAGCAGTCCTCGATGGCATTAGGGGATCACGTCATGGTCGCACGCGACGATGAGCACACTCCGGGCCGCTCTCCGGGGGTCTCGCTGTTCGCTCTCGGCTGCATGACGCCGACCGGTCCCGGCAGGGATGATCGGAGTCAGCACCCCACCGGGAGGAGACCCACCGTGACGATCGTTCCGCTGCCCACGCTTGGACGCCGGGAAGCTGCGGTCGCCGCACTGGCAGCCAAGCACCGGCTCCAGGTGTCCTGGACGACCATTGCGGAGACCCTTGAGCGGTCGCTGGTGTGGAGCACGTCGGCCGTTCTGGGCCAGCAGCCGCTGGACGCCGGGCAAGCCCGCGCCGTGGGGAGCCTGCTGCACCTGGACGACGATGTCGTCACGGCACTGCAGTTGCCGCCGGTGCGTGGTGCGGACGTGGTCGATGCCACCGAACCGGTGGTCTACCGGCTGCAGGAGATGGTGCAGGTCTACGGCGCCACGCTGGCCGAGCTGATCCGTGAGGAGTTCGGCGACGGCATCATGAGCGCCATCGACTTCGAGCTGTCCTTCGAACGCCGCGAAGACCCCAAGGGCGACCGGGTACGGCTGGTGCTGGATGGGAAGTTCCTGCCCTACCGAGTTTTCTGAGCAACCGTTGCCGCACTAAAGGGTGCGGGCCAGCACCTCTACGTCAGCCGCGAGGCGCGGTGCTGTTGCGATGCGAGCGTCTAAGGTGACCAGCGGAATCCCGAGTTGCTCGGCCAGCGCGACGTACAGACCATCAGTGAAGGTCAGGTTGTGCCGCAGCTCCCAGGCTCGCGGAAGCAGGGCACGGTGCTCGAAGCGCATGATCTCCAGGGCACCGAGAGCGCCGATCGCAATGCTCGCTCGCTCGTCGTCGAGCGATCCGTGCCGCCACTGCCTGCGCACGGCACTACCCGCCTCACCGTCGACGATGGCGGGTGCCACCAGCCGCTCGCCGGCCAGGCGGTCGGCAGCACCGACCGATCCGATGATCACCTCGACTATCACCGAGGCATCGACGACAATCACCCGGCACGGTCCCGCTCAGCGCGGATATCCGCAACGATCTCCTCGTCGGTGATACCAGTGGGAGGCAGTTCCCGTAGCCGGGCGAATATCTCCGCGTTACGGCCCACGCGGCTGGCCAGCTCCAGTTCACGCAGCGCAAACCTGCTGAGTGACAGACCCGCCGCCTCGGCTCGCCTCGTCAGCTCGGCGTGTACGTCGTCGGGCACGTCCCTGATCTGGATGACCTTCGCCATGCACCCAAACTACACCCACATTGGGTGCACTCGGTTCTAGGGCACGGATCGCTGGTCAACGCGCAGCGGGTGGTCAGCGGGCACCTCGACGATCACCAGCCGCAGGCCGTCAGGGTCGGCGATCCACATTTCGTCGAGCCCCCACGGTTCACGACGCGGCTCCCGGAGCACCTCGACTCCCCGCTGGATGAGCTCGGCCGCCGTCGCGGCCAGGTCCCGGACCTGCAACCACACCGCGGTCGCGACGCTCGGGTCCGCAGTTGACTGCCCGGACACCTCGAGGAAGCCGCCCCCGAGGACGAACACCGTGCCACCGGGGAACTCGCGGTGGACGGCGAGCCCGAGCACATCGCGGTAGAACACCGTTGAACGGTCGCGGTCTCGCGGGTGGAGCAGGATGCGGCTGCCCAGTACTTCCATAACCCAGTACCTCCATCACCCTGTCCTACCGGCTTTCGCGAACGGTGGCACGCGACTGTTACGCTGATCCACCGTGCCGCGCCACGGCACCCCCTCCCGAGGCGAGATCGAAGGTAGACGCGTGGCCAACATCAAGTCGCAGCTGAAGCGGATCCGGACCAACGAGAAGGCGCGGCTGCGCAATAAGTCCCTCAAGTCGTCGCTCAAGACCGCGGTCCGCCGGTTTCGCGAGTCCGCCGGCGCTGGCGAGAAGGAGCAGGCGCTGGACGAGCTGCGGACCGCCAGCCGAGCGCTGGACAAGGCCGTGAGCAAGGGCGTCATCCACCGCAACCAGGCGGCGAACCGCAAATCGGCGATGGCCAAGCGGGCCGACCAGCTGTAATACCGACCCGTTGTAACTCCGGTCAGCGGCGCCGGGCAGCGCACAGCGCGAGCACCGCGCGTTCCAGCGCGTACTCGGCGTCCGCGGCGACTCCTTTGACGTCGGCGTTGACCGCGGCGACCAGCTGGATCGCCTGGGCCAGCCCGTCGCGTTCCCAGCCGCGAGACTGCGCCATCGCCTTCTTGACCTTCCACGGTGGCATGCCCAGCGTGCTGGCCAGCCGGTACGGGTCGCCACGGCCAGCGGCGCTCACCCGGGCAACGGTGCGCACGGCGTCGGCGAGGGCGTCGGCGACCAGAACATGCGGCACACCCAGCTGCATCGCCCAGCGCAACATCTCCAGGGCACCGGCGCGATCCCCGGTCATCACCTTCTCCGCGACGGAGAAGCCGGTGACCTCGGCGCGGCCCCGGTGGTAGCGGTGCACCGCGGCCTCGTCCACCGAGCCGCCGCTGTCGGTGGTCAGCTGGGCCGCGGCGCAAGAGAGTTCGCGCAGGTCGGTGCCGACGGCGTCAAGCAGGGCGGTGACGGCGCCGGCGCTGATCCGCCCACCGGACCGGTGGATCTCGTCACGCACGAACGCCGCCCGGTCCTCGAAGCGAGTGATCCGGGGGCATTCGGTGACCGCGGCACCGGCCGCACGCAGTCCGTCGGCCAGCGCCTTGCCTCGACCGCCCCCGGTGTGCACGACGACGAGGACGATGCCGTCCGATGGATGGCGTGCGTGGTCCAGGACCGCGTTGGCGATGTCCTTGCCCGCCTCGTGGGCGGCGAGCAGTACCACCACCCGGCCTTGCGCGAACAGCGACGGACTGACCAGCTCATCGAGTTCACCCGCAACCAGGTCGCTGGTGCGGACCCGGCGCACCTCGACCTCCGGGTCGGCCCGCCGCGCGGCGTCCACCGCGGTCTGCGCGGCCCGCTCGACCAGCAGTTCCTCCTCGCCGAGGACAAGGTGCAGCGGTGCGGACTTCACCGTCGGGGGGCTCACACCGCCCATCCTTGCATCGGACCCGGACGCCTTCCACGCTCCCGCATGGTGGACCCGGCTGGGCGGTAGGTACCAACTGACGTACGGTGAAGAGCACAACCGAATACCGCTCATCCAGAGGGGCAGAGGGATCGGCCCGACGAAGCCCCGGCAACCGACGCTAGCTGACGCGCATCTCTTCATCCCGCGAGGTCGCTCGCGATCACGGTGCCAATTCCGACCCGCTGTGCGGGAGAGATGAGGAGAGACCTCGCGATGACTGGCACGCTAGACACCCTGACCACTGCTGCCCTCGACCTGGGCCCGGCGCGCCGGTTGGTGTGCCGGGAATGTGGATCCACCACGCCGCTGGCTGCAGAGTTCGCTTGTGCCGAGTGTTTCGGTCCGTTGGAGGTCGGCTACGACTTCGGCTCAGTCACCCGCACGGACATCGAATCCGGGCCCCGGTCGATCTGGCGCTACCGTGGGCTGCTGCCAGTGCCGCACGACGTCGACGGGTATCCGAACACCCAGCCCGGCCTGACCCGGATGATCCGCGCCGACCGGCTCGCCAGCGCACTAGGGATAGACCGGCTGTGGGTCAAGGATGACACCGGCAACCCGACGCACTCCTTCAAGGATCGGGTGGTAGCGGTGGCGCTGGCCGCAGCCCGGCAGCTCGGCTTTCGGGTCCTGGCCTGCCCGTCGACCGGCAATCTCGCCAACGCGGTGGCCGCCGCCGCCGCCCGGGCCGGGTGGGAGTCGGTGGTGCTCATCCCCTCCTCGCTGGAGCGGGCCAAGGTGCTCACCACCGCGGTCTACGACGGCGCGCTGATCGCGGTGGACGGCACCTACGACGACGTCAACCGGCTGGCCACCGAGCTCGCTGCGGAGCACGAGGACTGGGCCTTCGTCAACGTCAACGTCCGCCCCTACTACGCCGAGGGTTCCAAGACACTGGGTTACGAGGTCGCCGAGCAGCTTGGCTGGCGGCTGCCCGACCAGATCGTGGTGCCGATCGCGTCCGGCTCGCAGCTGACCAAGGTGGACAAGGGTTTCCGCGAATTCAGTGAACTGGGTCTGGTGGAGCCCAAGCCCTACCGGGTGTTCGGGGCCCAGGCCACCGGCTGCTCGCCGGTATCCGCGGCCTTCAAAGCCGGCCACGACACGGTCACGCCGGTCCGACCGAACACCATCGCCCGCTCGCTGGCGATCGGCGCGCCCGCCGACGGCCCCTACGTCTTGGATGTCGTCCGCCGCACCGGTGGCGCGATCGAGGACGTCACCGACGCCGAGGTGGTCGAGGGGATCCGGTTGCTGGCCCGTACCGAGGGGATCTTCGCTGAGACTGCCGGGGGGGTAACGGTGGCCTGCGCGAAGAAGCTGGTCGAGTGCGGGCGCCTGGATCCCGATGCCGAAACCGTCTTGCTCATTACCGGCGACGGACTCAAGACCTTGGATGCGGTGGAGGACCATCTCGGACCGCGGGCCACTGTCCCACCGAGCACCAAGGCCGTCCGTGAGGCGCTCGAAGCTTGATCGCGCGGAATTCCCCGCAAATCCCCAATGGGCGGTAACGCACGGTATAGTCGCGCGGTCACATGAGTGATGGGCCTTCGGGGCCCGTGATGAGCCGCGAAAGGGAGCGTACTTCGTCGATGGTCGCCAGCTATTCGTCCGCTCCACCCAGCTCGTGGAGGCCGGCGGTGCGCTCGCTCGGAGCGCTGTTCGCCGGATCTGCCGTGATGTTCGCCTCTACCGTTGTGAATGGGGACTCGCTGCTGCTGGCCGGGGACCAAGCGGGGTCGATCACCCGACCGCATACCAGCCCGACCGGCATCGGTCCGAGCCCTAGCGGGTCAGTTTCAGCTCCTGCCGAGCACACTGTAGGAATGCGAGGCGCGGCCCCACAGCGGCATTCTGCACAGTGGGGTTCGTCCCCGGGAGACCTCCCCGTGGGGCGGGCGCCGGTGCAGGGACCGCAGCAGCAAGGTGCCCCGACTCCCGCGGCCACTGCCGAGGTTGCCTACGAGGGATCGGCCGCCTCCGGAAGTTCTGTGGCGCCCACCGTGGCATCTGGACAGCCCGCCGATGACAGCGGATTTGGCAGGTCCAGTTCGCAGACTGCCGACCCGCGACATGGCAAACTGTTCGACGGCCTGCTGAACAGCGTCTTCCATGTCGCGAAGGCGCTCTCACACTGACCAGTGGTGCGCGGCGCAGAATCCACCTTAGGGATTTCGCCCCGCCGCTGCGCGCTCCACTACCTGGAGACCAGTACCGCCCGCGGCTACTGCGACATCGCCATTCAGGTCGGTGCGCGTCACTCGAGAGCCGACCTCCGCCAACGCGTTGAGTACGTGCTGGCTGGGATGACCGTACCGGTTGCGGGCTCCGACGCTCACAATCGCCACTCGTGGCCTCACCGCGGCGAAAAACTCCTCGGCGGTGTAACGCGAGCCGTGGTGCGGAACCTTGAGCACATCGGCCCGCAGATCGGTTCTGGCTGCCAGCAGGTCCGCTTGGGCATCGAGCTCCACGTCCCCGGTGAGCAGCACGCGCCCGGCGGGGGTGGTCGCCCTCAGCACCACCGAAGTGTTGTTCACAGCGGTGCCGTCGGCCTCGGCCTCGTGGTCCTCGACGGCCGGCGAGGCGCGCAGCGGGGCCAGCACGTCGAGCACCAAGCCGGGCCAGGACAGCCGCTGTCCAGCGGTCATGGCGACCACCGGCACCTGAGCCACGGTGGTAGCCCGCATCACTTCGGCGAACGCCCACGGGGGGCTACGTCCGGGCCCGAGCGCGACCGCGCCGACAGCCCTCCCCCGCAGCGCGCCGACCAGCCCGCCGACGTGGTCGGCGTGCAGGTGGCTGATCACGACCAAAGCGAGCCGCCGGATCCCGAGGCGGTCCAGGCAGGCCGACACGAGTCCCGGGTCGGGCCCGGCATCGACGAGCACCGCCCGATCCGGCTCTGCGGTGGACAGCACCACCGCGTCGCCCTGGCCGACGTCGCAGGCCACCACCACCCAGCCGGCCGCCGGCCAGCCGGGCACCACGTAACGTGTCGGCACCAGCACAAGAAGGGAGCCGACCAATCCGGCCGCCGCGAGCACCCGCAGCCGGTGAGCCCGCATCGCGAGCAGCGCCACAACAGCGAGCAACGCCAGCAGCAGTGCGCCGGAGGCCCCTCCAGGCCACTGCATCACCCCGTCGGGAACTGCAGCTCCGTGGTGACCAACCGCCACCAGCCAGCCCACCGCCGGTCCGGCCAGATGCACCACGACGACGGCGGCGCCAGGGTGCAACGGCCCGAGTACCGTGGCGAGCACGCCGAGCACCGTCGCCGGCGCGACCGCCGGGGTGGCCAGCAGGTTGGTCAGCACCGCCACCAGGCTCACCTCACCGGACAGGCCCGCCACCACCGGCGCGGTGACCACGCAAGCCGCAGCAGGAATCGCGAGTGCCTCGGCAATCCCCGGCGGCACCCCGTGCCGGCGCAACCCGGCCGCCCAGCCAGGCGCGAGCAGCACGAGCGCACCGGTGGCCAGCACGGATAGCGCGAACCCCGGGTCACCTCCTAGCGCCGGATCGACCAGCAGAAGGACCAGGACCGCAGCGCAGAGCGCGGGTACCGCCGAGCGGCGGCGGCCGAGTATCAGGGCCAGCAGGGTGACGGCGCCCATCGCGGCGGCGCGCAGCACACTCGGCGAGGGGCGGCACAGCACCACGAACCCGACCAGCACCAGCCCGGCCAGGATCGCCGCGGTGCGCGGTCCGGCCCGAGCCAGGCGGGCCAACCCCAGCACGGCCCCACACAAAATAGCCACATTGGCCCCGGAAACCGCAGTCAAATGAGCGAGACCGGCGGCACGGAATTCGTCCTCGACGGTGGGCACCATCGTCGAGGTGTCCCCCACGACCAACCCGGGCAGAAGGCCGGCTGGCTCCGGATCGAGGACCCCGGCCGCCAGCCGCAGCCCAGACCGCAATCGCTCGGCAACCCGTTGGACGGCGGTCGGTGCCGCCAGCACCTCCGGCCGGCCTTGCACCCGCAACACGGCCACCGTCAGGTCAGACCGGTCGGGTACGGCGAGCAGCCCGGTAGCCCGCACTCGCTGACCGGGCAGCAGGCTGGTCCAGCCCTGCGCCGGAGCCAGCAGGACTACCCGACCGCCAGTCCGCCACTGGTGCCCGCCGAGCTCCGCTGCCTCGAGTTCTGCGCGGATGACCACCCGCTGGGGCTGCGGTCGCCGACCGCCGTAGCCCGACGAGGCAACCGCCTGCGGGTCGTCGCGCAAGTGCACCAGCACTGTCGCTGCCGAGCCGCGCTCCGCCGCCGCCCGCACCGGATGGTGCTCGACCTGCCAGGCCTGTGTGCCGACCACGAGTGCCAGTGCCGCGACCACACCACCCACCGCGAGAAAGGCTGCCGACCGGCCGCGCAGTGCGGCGGCACCGGCACCCAGCAGGCCCCCCGCACCCAGTGCAGCCGCGGCCACGGACCCGAGGTGCAGCCCGGCGAGCACCACCGCCCAGCCGGCGAGGGCGGCGGGCACCAGCCGCAGGTCATGTGGTGTTGCGACCGGAGGTGCATCAGTGGTCACACCCGCACCAGATCCTTGAGCCGGGCCAGCCGCGCCGGCCCGATTCCGTCCACCTCGCGGAGCTGATCTACCGACGTGAACCGGCCGTGCGCGGCGCGCCAGTCGAGAATGCGCTGCGCGGTGACCGGGCCGACCCCGGGCAGCACATCGAGCTGTTCCAGGGTGGCCGTGTTGAGGTCGACCTTCCGCGACGTACCGGCCGGAGTGCCCAGCGCAGCACCGTCCGCCGGCTGCCCAGGCGGCGGTGCCACACCGACCAGGAGCTGCTCGCCGTCGGACAGCCGGCGGGCGATGTTCAGGCCCATCAGATCGGTGCCGGGCAGTGGCCCACCCGCCGCGGCCAGTGCGTCAGCTACCCGGGTGCCGTCGGGTAGCCGGACCAGCCCTGGGCGGGCCACCCGACCCGCCACACTGACCACTACCTCAGGGACTGCGGCGGGCGGTGCTGTCGCCGTCGGTGCCGCGGCGGTGACCAGCGGCAGGACCGGGACTGGTTCAGGCACTGGGCGCTCCCGCCATACCCCGACTGCGGCGATCACCGCAGCCAGGGCAGCGACCAGCGACAGGGCGAGCGCTCCGGGCCGTCCTGGATCCCACCGGGCGTCCCGCAGCGGACCCGGCACCCAGCGCCGCACCAGCCGGCCTCCTCCCGATGCGGCGGGCAAGTCGGTCGCGCCGTCCCCGCGGATCTGGTGCGGACCGTCGGCCGGAAACCCCTCAGGCAGTTCATCGTCGCCGAGCTGTCGGGGGGCATGCAGCGCCACGAGCCGGGCTCGGGCGTGCTGCGGGCTACCTGTGTCGGTGGAAGGGAAGCTGGGGAACAGAGCCACGGGGCGACGCTAGGACGGCTCCCCGCTCACCTCACCATCTGCGACGATCAAGCTGTGGACAACGGGTGGTGTGTGGACAAGTCGGAGTTGCTGGAGCCTGCGCCGCGGCCGGTGTCGGGAGGTCGTGCGACTCTGGTTGGTTGAGACGGGGCCTTTTCCCGGCCCTTCCCGACGCGGCGCGGTCGACAATGCTCTGACAAGCATTGGCCAGAGGAGGTCATCATGAAGGCGACCACGACCGGTGACCATGCTGTGGTGCTGGGTGCGAGCATGGCCGGTTTGCTGGCCGCCCGCGTCCTGGTCGACGGCTACGACCGGGTGACGGTGGTCGATCGAGATGTCCTGCCGGCTGGCTTCGCCGACCGCCGGGGCGTCCCGCAGGGCGGTCACCTGCACGCGCTACACGCCCGCGGCCGGGAACTGCTCGACGAGCTGTTCCCCGGCTTCACCGGTCATTTGGTGCAGGCCGGCGCGATAACCGCGGACACTTTGGGTGGCTGCCGAATCCACGTGTCGGGTCAGCGGCTGCGCCAGGTCGATATCGGCCTGCCCGCGCTGGGCGCCAGCCGCCCGTTCCTGGAGGGCCACATCCGCCAACGGGTCCGGGCGCTGCCGTCGGTGCGCTTCGTCGAGGGCAACGACGGAGTCGGCCTGGTCACCGACAGCGACCAGGGCCGGGTCACTGGAGTGCGGGTCGCACACCGCGAGGAGGGCAGCACCGAGCAGACGGTGTCCGCCGATCTGGTCGTCGACGCCACCGGCCGGGGTTCGCGCACACCAATGTGGCTCAAGCAGCTCGGCTACCCGCAACCCGAGGCGGACCGGGTCGAGATCGGGCTCGGCTACTCCAGCCGCCGTTACCGGCTTCGCCCCGATGCCCTCGGTGACGATGTGGCCATCCTCACCGGGCCGACCCCCGACAACCCCCGATCCGGGGCCGTGGCTCCCCTGGAGGGCGGCCAACACATGGTCACGCTGGCCGGCATCCTTGGCGACCACCCGCCGCTGGACCCAGCCGGGTTCGATGCGTTCGCGGCCACCGTGTGCTTCCCCGACATCGCCGAGGCCCTGGTGGGCGCCACCCCGCTGGACGACCCAGTGCCCTTCCGGTTCCCGGTCAGCGTCCGCCACCGCTATGAGCGGTTGCGCCGTTTCCCGGCCGGCCTGCTGCTGATCGGTGACGCGGTGTGCTCGTTCAACCCCATCTACGGGCAGGGCATGACCGTGGCGGCGATGGAGGCGGCGACACTGCGAGACATGCTGCGCGACGGGTCCCCGCCCACGCCCCGGCAGTACTTCCGGCGGATCGCGAAGATGATCGACACGCCGTGGGAGATCGCCGTCGGTGCCGATCTGGCCTTCCCTGGCGTGCCCGGCCGGCGCACCGCCAAGGTGCGGATGGTCAACGCCTACCTGCCCCGGCTGCATGCCGCGGCGAGTACCGACAGCTCACTCGGGCGGGCCTTCCTGCGGGTGGTGGGCATGGTCGACCGGCCGGAGGGGCTGTTGCGGCCGGACCGGGTGCTGCGGGTGCTATGGGCACACCTGCTGGGTGCACCGGCACCGGCCAGCGGACCCTCTGGGGGCGGCGCGCGCGGACCCGCCGTGGAGTCCCCGGTCGAGTCGACCGGCTAGCGTAGAGAACGTGGACCCACCCCCTGTCTGGTGGTGGGAACCGCGGCCCACTGGTGGACGGTGCCCTGATGGATGGCGGCGTAGATGCGGTCGCGCAGGATGTTCGCGTCGCGGTCGGTCAGAGTCCTCTCGAGATGGCGGAGCACGATCTTGACGAGGAGATTTTTCTGGTTCGTGCGGGCCCCGAGCCGGGCCAAGGCGCCAGCTGGTAACACGGCGCATGGGGTCTCCTGCAGGATCTCCACCGACTCCACACAGGCCGCATCCTCGCCAAGGGCGTCCCGAACCCGGTCGCCGAGGTCTTCTGCGAGATTGTCGATATCAACGGCAACGGAGATATCGCGCCGGATCGGCGGCATCGTCGAGACGGGGCGGTAGTGATCGAGATCGATCATCTGTACCGCGATCGCCGGATCGGTGGAGCGCAGCAATCGGATGTCCGGGATCACCTTGATGAGCATGAGCATCCGGTCAAGCCCCATGCCCAGCGCCAGTCCACTCCAGGAGGAGTCGAGCCCGGCCCGGGCGAGGACATCGGGATGGGCCAGACCGCATTCGGCGACTTCCACCCATTCACCGCCGTGGGCAACGTCCACTTGACGACCGCGGAGGGTGTAGGGGTGGACCCGAGCTTCCCTACGGTCGACTGCTGCCGGCAGCAGCGCATCGAGCAGCGCCGTGATCATCTCGTCCAGGTCGGCCTCGGCCATCGGACGGCGGGTGACACGCCACAGGTCGAGCTGATGCGGGGTCCCGGTGTGCAGCCGGTCGATGGCGTCGCGACGATAGACGATCCCCGGACACACGAGCAGGACGTCCTCGGCCGGATCCTCGGCGAGCGCCCGCAGCGCCGCCGGGATCATCGCGCTGGAGTGGCTGCGAAGCATGCGGCGGTCGTCGACGTACCTGGTGTAGCGCGCGTCGCGGGTGATGTCCGAAGGATCGACTCCGAGATTGTCGTAGTTGTCCTCGATGGTGACGATCCGGTCGCCACGCCACCAGCGAACCTCGCATCCCCACCACTGCGCCAGTGCGCGGACTGCACGGTCGACGATGAGTTGGATCGCGTGGGGGCCTTCGGCTGGATCGGCGAGATCGCGCACGGCCACGTCGCGGGCCAGCTGATCGGCGGAGACTCGAGCGGTCATGACGGACTCCTGAAACGAGCGGGCGGGTGGGAAATGCAGTGCCCCTGGCCCGTGGGCTCGCTCGGCGAGGTCAATCAGCGCATCTGACGTGGCAAAGCTCGACCCCTACGGCACCCACTTGGCGCCAGGGGCCAGCAAATCGGCGAGGTTTCGCGATGGCGGCCACGGGTGCACTGTAACCGATACCTGATCGTGATCAGCAGGAATTCTGTTCGGCCGTCCGCAACGACGTCCGACATGGATGCCAGTACTCAACCGTTGCGGTTCATACTGACGCCGTGGAGCTGCTGATCGCCCGTAATCCGGATCCGGAGTCACGGTTGGCCTACCTGCTGCGCCTGCCGCTGGGCGACGGGATGGTGTTCCGCACCTCTGGGACCTGGCCGCGAACGAAAGCCCTGTACTGCTATCCGGTCGAGCCCAGCGAGTGGCCGCAGACCCCCGACATCGTCGAGCACGTGCCCGTGCGGTCCTGCGTGCGGCGTGGTGCAGCGATCGATCTGGTTCTCGACCGGTCCCGGGAGAACCGCTCGCAGATCGTGTTTACCACGGCCCGCGGTCGCGATGCCGTGTTCTGGCAGTCTCCGCGCACCCGCAAGCAGGCCCGCCCGGACGTGCGCACGCCCACCGCCCGAGCGGCCGGGATCACCGAGTTGGAGATCGTGGTCGACTCCCACGAGCAGTACGGCTACCGCTTCGCCAACCAACAGGCGCGCACCGTGCGCCGAGCGCTGCCCTGCGGGGACTACGGCATCACTGTCGAGGGTCGGCTGGTCGCCGCCGTGGAACGAAAGTCCCTACCTGACCTGGTCTCCAGCCTCACCGGCGGCACACTGCGCTACGCCCTGGCCGAACTCGCCGGTCTGCCCCGCGCGGCCGTCGTGGTCGAGGACCGCTACTCGGCGATCTTCAAACTCGACCGGGTGCGCCCCGCGATGGTCGTCGACGGGCTGGCCGAGCTCCAAGTCCGGTGGCCCACCGTCCCACTGGTGTTCTGCGAAACCCGGCCGCTCGCCGAAGAGTGGACCTACCGCTACCTGGGCGCCGCACACACCTGGGCAGCCACCGAACCCACGGCGCTGCAGCGAATCGGCGTGGCGCCCGGCGAACTCGACAAGGCACCTACCGCACCCAGCCCCTCCACTGCCGAAGTGCGTGCCTGGGCCCGCACCCAGGACATCACAGTGCCTGAGCGTGGCAAGCTGCGACCAGAGGTATGGGACGCGTGGCGAGCCGCCCACGCGTGACGATCCCGGTCAGCCAGCGGCGAACTGCTCCCGCAGGCCGCCGGGTAGCACGACGACACCGAGCATCCCCGGCCCGGCATGCGCGCCAATCGCTGCCCCGACCTCGGACATCAGGCATTGCTTCAGCATCGGGAGCCGGGCATGCAGTTGCTCGACCAGCTGCGCCGCTCGGTCGGCCGCACCGAGGTGATGTACCGCGAGGTCTATCGGGTCCGAGCCGGCTGCCTGCACCGCCAGCTCGACCAGCCGAGCCCGCGCGCGGGTGGCGGTGCGAACCTTCTCCAGCGGCACGATCCGTCCCGAGTCGACGTGTAATAGCGGCTTGACCGAAAGCGCAGTGCCCAGCAGCGCGGCCGCCGGGCTGATCCGGCCCCCCCGGCGAAGGTACTCCAGGGTGTCCACCGAGAAGAAGGTCCGGGTGCGAGCGCCGATCCGCTCAGCAGTGTCGTACACGGTGCCCTGATCGGCGCCGGCCGCAGCGACGGCAGCCGCAGCGACGGCGGCGAAGCCCAGGCCCATGCCGGCGGAGCGCGAATCGGCCACCCGGACCCGCTCAGCGCCGACCTGCGCGGCGGCCAACCGGGCAGACTCCCAGGTGCCGGACAGTGCACGGGACAGGTGCACTGACACGACGGTGTCGGCACCAGCCCGAAGAGCCTCCGTGTACACCGCTTCGAACTCCCCCGGCGTCGGCCGGGAGGTGCTCACCGTGGCCCGTCGCGCCAGCGCTGCCACCAGCTCGGCCGGCCCGAGCTGCACGCCATCCAGCCGGTGGCGGCCGTCCACCAAGACGTGCAGCGGAACCTGCCGGATGCCATGACGCTCCGCGAGCCCGTCCGGAAGATAAGCGGTTGAATCGGTGACGACGGCAACGGACACGATCATCAGCGTAGGGTCCGTCAGCGCCCCGGCTTTGGCCCTACCTGAGCGGCCTCCCGAGCCCGGGAGGCCGCTCAGACTCCAGCGGCGGTGTTGTACGCCAGCAGCCGCCAGCCGCAGCCGCGTCGGATAAGCACCGTCCAGTGGCAGTTGCTGATCCCCCCGAACACCGACCAGCCCGATACCGGCAAGCCGAGCAGTAGTGGCGTCAGACCAGCGATCAGCCCGCCGTGAGTGCAGAGCACCGCGCTCTGGTGACCGCCCGCGTCGAGCTCGGCGACCACCTGCGCGGCCCGCCCGGCCACCTCCACCCGGGTCTCGCCACCCGGCGGGGCCCATTCCGGGTCACCCCGCCAGGTCTGGATGCCGCCCGGGCACAGCTCCTCCACCTCGGCGTGGGTCAGGCCCTGCCACATCCCGAGGTGAGTTTCCCGCAGCCGCTTGTCGACCCGGAGCACGATCCCGGTCTCGACAGCGAGCACTGCTGCGGTATCCCCAGCGCGGGACAGGTCGGAGGTCACCAGCACCTCCGGCTTCTGCTCCGCAAGGGGACGAGCTGCCCGGCGGGCCTGGCCGAGACCGGTGGCGGTGAGCTGCGAGTCAAGCTGACCCTGCATCCGCAGCGCCGCGTTGTAGTCAGTCTCGCCGTGCCGCCAGAGCACCAGCCGCTGCAGGGTCACACCAACTCGTCCGCCTCATCGGGGTCGGCTGGAGGATCCGCTTCGAACGGGATCGTCGGGCAGTCCTTCCACAGCCGCTCAAGACCGTAGAAGGAACGTTCCTCGGAATGCTGCACGTGCACGACGACGTCGACGAAATCCAGCAGCACCCAGCGCCCCTCACGGGCCCCCTCGCGGCGCACCGGCTTGGCCCCGGCGACGGCCATCCCCTCCTCGACGGCGTCCACGATGGCCTGGACCTGGCGCTCGTTGGGTGCCGAAGCGATCACGAAACAGTCCGTGATCACCAGCTGGTCGGACACGTCGAGCAACGTGATGTCGTGCGCCTTCTTGCCGGCCGCAGCGTTCGCCGCGGTCAATGCCAGCTCTCGTGCGTGATCAGTGGCTGACACGTCGCTCCTTTTCTCCGGCTCGGAAGCCGGCAATCGACTGCCCACGGTGACGGGCGCACCCCTGTTGTCCGCGCCCGACCACCGCTGAGCGTACGTGTTCGGAGTGGTCGACGCGGTGCACGTTGAGGCCATGGGGGGCGCCGACGAGGAGGTCAGCGCCCCTGCCCCTGGTCGCCCGGGCACGGATATGGCTACTGTCGAGGCTGGCGGGAAGGGGCAGGAGGTCGGAGTCGGTGCCGCGGTCGGGCGACGAGCGTTGGCGCGACCTCGTTCGCCACGTTCAGTCGGCGCCTGGCCACTTGACGCCCAAGACCCGCCGCGCCGTGTTCGCGGCCACGGTGGCCCCGTCGCGCCCGGGCTACCAGCATGACCTCCCGGCGACGCTCGCGGAGTTCGTCGACACTGTCGCGGAGCACACCTACCGGATCGCCGACACCGATGTCGATCGGCTGCGGGACGGCGGCTACTCCGAGGACGAGATCTTCGAGGCCATCGTGGTGGCGTCGGTGGGCGCGGCCGCGCGGCGACTCGACGCGGCCCGCCGAGCGATCGAGGAGGCTTGACATGCGGCTGGCTGTACTCGACACCGGCCACGATCGGCCCGCCGCGCTCACTCTGCGGCTGATGGCACGGCTGACCCGGTCCGACCCGCCCGAGATCGTCAGCGTTGGCTGCTATCGGCACCGGTTCTTCGGCACACCGTTCTTCGACCTCGTCCAGGATCTGATGCGCGGAAAATCCTCGTGGACGGTCGGCGAGCGCGAGCTGTTCGCCGCCCACACCTCGAAGACGAACGAGTGCCCATCCTGCGCCACCGGCCATCGCGCCCTCGCCGTCTCCTACGTCGGGCAGGCGCCAGCCGACGCTGCCCTCGACCTCGTCGACTCGGCTCCTATCCGGGCCGAGGCCAGGGCAGCGCTGGCATTCCTGGAGAAGATGTCGCGAGAACCGGAGGCTTTGACCGGAGCCGACGTCCAGGTCGTACGCGCCGCCGGCGTCGTCGACGAGGCGCTGGACGAGGCGGTCCGGATCGGCACGCTATTCCACGTCATCAACCGGGTGATGAACGCCGTCGGCGCCGGACCGCTCGACGGGAAGAGTCGGGACGTGGCCGTCCGCATGGTTCGGCGCTTCGGCTACCGGAACCCGCCTGTGGTGCGCCTGCTGTCACGCGCGGGCTGAGGGCCGCCGGATCCCTAGACGGTGCAGCCGCGCACGACGACGTCATCAATGAGGTGATCGACGTTCGTGGGCGACGGCGAGCAATTGCTGTCGGGTGCGTGCGGTAACCTCCGGAGTCTCGCTCGGCACGCAGCTCGCCGAGCCACTGCTTTCGCTCCCAATCCGGTTCGGGCTCGCCGTCCAGGTAGCGCCGGTAGTCCGAGCCGTCCGATGCCACCTCGTAGACGTCCAACGTCTCCAGCCAGAACAGCATTCGTCGGCGAGCGTCCAGTATCGCACCCAACTCATCAAGATCGGTGATCACGTCAATGCGCTCCTTAAGATCGCTCACGTCCGGGCCAGCGCGCGATACTCCCGGGCGAGGCGTTCGAGCACCGGCCGCACGTCGTCATCCCAGTCGGCCAGCTCGGCGTACAGAGAGAAGCGCGCCTCGAAAGCAGCGATTTGACGCCGGTCTGTCATGGTGGCCATGGCTGTCTCTGTGGACACCATGACGGCGCGCTGGTCGTACAGGTGGAAGCCGTGCAGAACGGGGTGGGTGACCGCGCGGGTCCAGGGAATGATCCCGACGTGCACATCGGGCCGCTCGCTGACACGGCCCAGGTGTTCGACTTGTTCGGCCATGATGAGCGGCCCGCCGACGTGCCAGCGCAGCGCCCCCTCAGTCATCAATAGCTCGAAGGTGCGGTCGGTGTCGAGGACCTGCTGACGGGCCAAACGGGCGCTGACCATGCGATCGAGGTCGGCTCCCGCGTAGGCACCCGACAGCAGCGCCCGCGCGTAGTCGGGAGTCTGCAGCAGCCCGATCACCAGCGCGGGGTGGAAACTGCGGAGGCGGGCTGATGCCGCTTCAATCCGGCCGATGCGCTCCTGCATCCGGGGCGCTCCGTGCCGGTGCAGAACGGTGCGTGTCGGAGTGAGCTGCTGGCGAATGTCCTCGGTGACGGCGACCAAGGCGCGCCTCGCCCGAGCACACCCCCTACGACCGGATCATCGCCACCCCCTCGGTGCCCGCCATACCCCGGGCGTGGCTCCACCAGACCCGCATCGGCGGACTCATCCTGGCCGACCTCAAGCTGTCCATCCAAGCCGGCAACCTCGTCCTGCTCACCCGACTTACCGATCGAGCCGAAGGACGCTTCGACCACACCTGGGCCGGCTTCATGGCGCTGCGCCCGAATGCCCCGGTGACCGCGACGGCGACCGTCGCCGGCCAGCGGGTGGCCCGCGACCGCGCTCGGGCGACATCGCGCACCACCGAACTCCAGCAGCTTCGCCCTTGGGACAATCTCGTCACGTGGTTCCTCGCCCAGCTCACCGTGACCGGGGAGATCGGCTACGGGCACATCATCAACGAAGGGCGTCCTGGGGACGTTGTTCTTACCAGCGCAGATGGCTCCTGGTGTGAAGTCAGCAACCACACCGACAACGGCACGAGACAGGTTTGGGAAGCGGGGCCCACCTTGCTGTGGCGCGCCGTCGAAGACGCGAACCAACAATGGCACGAGCTCGGCCAGCCAGGCTGGGACCGTTTCGGTCTCACCGCCACCACCGAACTGCAGTGGATCTGGCTCGATTCCCCGAATGGTGAACACACCTGGCAACTCACGAGCCCCGAGGATTGATGTTCAGGTTGGCTGGTCCGCAGTTAGTTCGCAAGACGTCCGCATAGGGCCAACGGCGGCCAACCGGCTATGCCGCAAGTCAGGACGGGTGCGAGGTCCGACCCTGGCCGGCCCGGTACAGGCCGCGCTTGCTGATGTATTGCACCACCCCGTCGGGCACCAGGTACCAGACCGGCAGGCCGCGGGCGACGCGCTGCCGGCAGTCCGTCGACGAGATCGCCATGGCCGGCACCTCGACCAGGCTCACCGCGCGGTCAGGTAGGTGCTCGCCGTCAAGACGGAACCCTGGGCGGGTCACCCCGACCAGATGCGCCAGCTCGAACAGCTCGTCGACCCGTTTCCAGGACAAGATCTGGGCCAGCGCGTCGGCGCCGGTGATGAAGTACATCTCCTGATCGGGGAACTGCGCCCGCAGATCGGTGAGGGTGTCCACGGTGACGGTGGGAGCCCCGCGGTCGACGTCCACCCGGCTGGTGGAGAACCGCGGGTTGGACGCCGTGGCGATGACCGTCATGAGGTAGCGGTCTTCGGCTGGGCTGACTTCACGCTGGCCCTTCTGCCACGGGATCCCGGTGGGCACGAACACGACCTCGTCCAACCCGAACCGGGCCTGCACCTCGCTCGCGGCGACGAGGTGGCCATGATGGATCGGGTCGAAGGTCCCGCCCATGACCCCCAGCCGCCGCCCAGACATGGGCGCAGCCTAGGCGACATCCGGTAAGCTCGACCGGGTCAGCTCCGGCGGCGAGATGAGCTGAAAACCTGGGTGGCCGATCGGCCGTTGGAAAGTCGTGGCGGGCAAAAGTCTCAGCGAGGTCTCATCGAGAGAACGGGCGCTGGTCGACGCCTTGACCTCTGGCGGCGTGGTGGCATGCAGCCACCTCACCGTTGAACAGCTGGCAGCAACGGAGAACCCCAGATACACCATCCGCGCCGAACTGATCCGGGAGCTGGTGCTGGGACGCAGCGGTGACCGTCTTGATCCACTGGGTGTGCGAGTCCATGGTGCGCGGATCACGGGAACGCTCGATCTCACCCACGTTCGGGCCGAAGTGGGGCTTGAGCTGCGAGGCTGCTACTTCGAGCACGCCGTATTCCTGACCGGTGCCCGCTTGCCGTGGTTGACCTTGAGTGCTTCGCATCTCCCGGCTTTGGACGGCGATGGTCTCCGGGTCGAGGGCGATGTTCTCCTCAGCGACGGTTTCACCGCCGCCGGACAAGGCGCAGAGGGCGCCGTGCGGCTGCTGGGCGCCCGCATCAGCGGCCAACTCAACCTCAACGGGGCACGCCTGACCAACGATGCCGGTCCTGCCCTCATCGGCGACGCACTCCACGTCTATGGCGACGTGTTCGGCGGGGGCTTCGTCGCCACCGGGCACGGCGAACTCAGCGCGGTGCGGCTGCCAGGGGCCCGCATCAGCGGCCAGCTCAACCTCAACGGCGCCGAGTTGGCCAACCAAGCCGGCCCAGCCCTCATCGGCGACGGACTCCAAGTCGACGGCGGGCTGGTCCTGGCCGAGGGATTCACCGCCACCGGACACTGCGAACGCGGCGCGGTGCGGCTGCCGGGCGCCCACATCGGAGGCCAACTCAACCTGGACGGCGCACAGCTGATCAACAACACCGGGCCGGCCCTCATCGGCGACCACCTCCAGGTAAACGGTGGTGTGTTCCTCGACAGGTTCACCGCCACCGGGCACGGCGAAGACGGCACGGTGCGGCTGCCGGACGCCCACATCAGCGGCCAACTCAACCTGGACGGCGCGGAGCTGACCAACTACGCCGGCCCGGCCCTCATC